>JAKAMT010000259.1 GCA_021812705.1 Bacteroidota bacterium
TTGTTCTGGAAAAGAATTACAGCCACTACAATAAGGGCCATAACAGCAACGCCGATCAGGATTTTTGCCTGATACTGCATCACATAATTTTTAAACTCATAATAGAAAGTAACCAGCTTATCTTCCTTGATCTGTTTTTTTGAGATCTTTTTTCTTCTTTCTAGCACAATAAACCTCGTCTGTTGAGAAATCTTAAAATTCGGCGGCAAAGTTAAACAAAATTACAATTCAATTCTAATATGATTGGAAAAAATCCACGCATTTTGATTGATAAACACTTCCGCCCTGTAAATTCCATCATTTTTAATATCAAAATTGAGACTCGAGCCCTCGGTTTCATGAATTTTAACGCCGTTCCGTATCAAACTGATTTTTGCCTGGCCGGATGGGACTTTTACAGAGAGCCGCAGACCGGGATTCAATTTAACGGAATCTCCCATATAATAGATAGTGGGTCCCTCCTCGGCCGTAAAATTAAATCCTTTTGCATCCCCGTGGTAGAAATTCGACACAAAGCATCTCCCGGATCCGATGGCGTTATATATTTCTTTTTTCGAATTAAGAATATCCGCCGGTTCGCTGGAGTTTTTCAGTTTTTCGTTCAGAAGAATGTGGGTGCGGATCGATTTGAAGAGGACTTTGTAGGGAAACACTTCCATCTCGAAGAAACCGAGAACATTAATTTTATGCGCGTGCGCGTCAACGCCTCCAATTCCCACCACTTTTCTTTTCAGATTCAGTTCATCCCACAATTTTAAAGTGTCTGCAGAGGGGGCGAAGATCGATTTGAGCGGATGGACAAAATAGTTATACTTATTCTGCTCCGTAAGTCCTTCCATCCATTCAGACATATGATTCCAGATTTCGAGTCCCGTAAAATCATCCGTATCCCATTCAGTCCAAGGATAGGCGGGATGTTCCTTCATAGAGGATCTTTTTTCTAGCGGATGGGCAAGAAATCCGATGCCCCCCAGGTCTTTAACTTTTTTCACATATTCTTTTGCGGGCAGGCGAGTTGATAAAGTTTCGTTGATGCCGAAAGCGAGATAATGATTTTTATTTTCTTTGTCATTTATCTCGCATCCAACCAGCAGGAGGGTATTTCCGTACCATTTTTCAAATCCTTCATGGAGCGCTCGGAGAGTATTATGATCCGTAAGGATCATAAAATCTAACTCGGATTCGCCGGCGAACCGGGCAATCTGTTCTACTTCGCCCGAGCCGTCAGAATATACCGAATGGATATGTAATGCGCCTGCATATTCAAACATATTAATCCCGTTATGGAGCGGGAAAAATCTTCCTGAATAAAAATAAATTCAGCTTAAGCGTTGTTGACTTCGAACAGTGTTGTATACTGGGTCGACTGTTCTTTTATCATGTCGGAAAGTTTTGTCATCAGAATATCAATCCGCTCGTCTGTATTCTCTTCAAAATTTTCGTACGATTCTTTATTCTTAAAAATATAGATCTCTTCAAAATTATTGTTTTTATTTTTCTGTTCGAACACAGAGTAGCTTTCCAATCCTTCAGCTTTTACAAGGCTTTTCAGCTCACGAACAACGCCAAGGTATTCTTCCCTTTTTTCGGGAAAGATGTTGTAGCGGATGGAAAAAATAACTTTACTCATTTATCTCCTCAATTATATTGATAGTTCACCTTCAAAAATCACTTCTGCCGGACCGGTTAGAGAAAGGTCCTGCACTTTCATATCCATGATTCTAAAATCAACGGTAAGTTCATCACCGCTTTTAGGAAGAAGTTTCATGGGAGGATATGTTCCCTCTTTAACAAAAGTTATAAGCGCCGCCGCAACGGAGCCGGTTCCGCATGCGAGAGTCTCATCTTCAACTCCCCTTTCATAACTTCTGATCTTTATATAACCTTCTTCCTGCTTTATGAAATTCACGTTCACCCCCGCGGGAGCAAAATCTTTATGATATCTTATCTCGCGCCCCAGTTCCGCAACGGGAAAATCATTTATATCATCATAAAAAGAACTTTCGTCGCCCGGATTTTTAAGCACATCTTTTATTCTAATTATTATGTGCGGCGATCCGGTATCTGCAAAAGACGCAGGGATCAGCTGATTGCGCACTGCGATCTTAAAATTCTGTTTCATTTTTTTCGGATGATTCAGGAAGAACTGAACTTTTCCGTCATCAAAAACTTTGCCCGAATAGATATTTCCGTTCGACCTGAAAAAAATCTTATCATTACCTATTCTGCCGCTTACATTAGCGTACTTCAGGGAGCAGCGCGCACCGTTGGCGCAGAGGCTGCCGGTCGAACCGTCCGCATTGTAATAAGTCATCTCAAACGGAAACTCATCGGAATCCGAAATTAAAATCACTCCGTCGGCGCCTATTCCGGTGTGTCTTTTACAGATTCTTGCAATGAAATCCGGACTTAATTCCAGTTCCGGGTTCATTTTGGAATCGAACATAACAAAATCGTTCCCGGCGCCGCTCATTTTCGTAAAGTTGTATTGCTTCATTACAGATTCAAATTTACTGCATTAATGACGTGAAAGCAACGAAAATTGAGTGTGGCACGGTTTTTATTCCTTAATTATCAATTAAAAATTGTTAAAATGATTATTGGCAGGCCGGTCTGTCGATAAAAATCGCTCGTTTATCTTCGATAATCTAAGGGGAAAGAGGGCCGGAATTTATAACGATGGATGGAATGAAACCGATGAGCAGGCAGACATATATCTCTTCAAAGATACTTT
The DNA here is from genome assembly GCA_021812705.1 of Bacteroidota bacterium. Classification (GTDB taxonomy): domain Bacteria; phylum Bacteroidota; class Ignavibacteria; order Ignavibacteriales; family Melioribacteraceae; genus Fen-1258. The sequence continues at coordinate 2,735 of JAKAMT010000259.1, forward strand.
CTTCCGTAAAATCTTTGCGGATCATACTTATTTATGTATGCGTGAGCGCATTATGGATCTTCTTCGCCAATAATATACTCGGAAAATT
>JAKAMT010000079.1 GCA_021812705.1 Bacteroidota bacterium
ATTAATAACTCTCTCATAAATTCATCCAGCATGAGTCAGGTAAAAGAAAAACTGGAAACACTGCTCGATGCCTGGGTTCAGAGCCATATATTGATTGAAGACCGTAAATTTTCGGATTGGTCAAAATTTCATAAAATTATTACCTGACAGTTGATATCTCATATTTAAACTGCTTACTTAATCTAAGGAAGACGGTTATGAAAAAATATTTTATCACGCTGATATTTTTAATCATTCACTCCAACCTTAACTTTGCTCAATCCGCATCTCAATCTGTCTTCATCAAAGCCGGAAAATTTTTCGACGGCAAATCGAACACTCTCAGAAATAATGTCGTTATAGAAGTGAAGGATAAGAAAATTATATCCGTTAAAGAAAATGGCGAAATAGGAAAAGACGCCGCTGTAATTGATTTGAGTAAAAAAACCGTACTTCCCGGTCTAATAGACACGCACATTCACATCGCGCTTCATGCCGGCAATTATGACGCGCAAATGTTAAGAGAAACACCCGAATATAGAACTCTCTACGCGGCGGCTAACGCAAAAATTACATTGGAATCGGGAGTTACGACTGTCCGAGATGTAGGAAATGAAGGAGCGGGATTTGCCGATGTAGCTCTTAGAGATGCGATAAATAAAGGAATAGCAATCGGTCCCAGAATTTTAACTTGTATTCAGCCGGTTAGCAGTACAGGCTCTTATGATCTTGTGGGCTACTCACCCTACCTTCGCACTCCGACTATCGCATATATAGCAGACGGCCCGGTTGAAGTACGCAAAAAGGTAAGACAACTCATTAAAGAGGGCGCAGATCTTATAAAAGTTTATATGGAATCGTACGAAAAGAAACAGTACAGAGATGACATCCTTACTGGCGGTAAAAATTATACTAAAGAAGAATTGGAAGCGCTTGTCGACGAAGCCCACCGTGCCGGACTTAAAGTAGCCGCGCATGTTTATGCGGATGAATCTGCCCGCGAAGCAATAGATGCCGGTGTTGATTCTATAGAGCACGGTCTATATTTAACCGAAGAAACATTTAACCTGATGGCTAAGAAAAATGTCTATTATGTGCCCACTCTTTTGGTTTACCAAATGTGGCGTGACGGAGATTTATTCGGAGGAATTTCGCCGCAGGATAAAATCAAACTTACAAATACTTGTGAAGAGCACATTAAAACATTTAAACGCGCTTTGAAGACAGGCGTTAAAATCTGTTTCGGCACCGATACTTTTGAACTGCCCGGAACAAATTCCAGAGAAATAGAGCTGATGATGTCTTACGGAATGAAACCTTTCGAAGCAATGAAATCCGCTACTTCTTTGGCGGCAGAGCTTCTGGGGATCGAAAAAATAGCAGGCACCATTGAAGAATCGAAGTATGCGGATATAATCGCAGTGGATGGCGATCCTTTTGGCAATCCCAAAATCCTGCGAGATGTATCTTTTGTGATGAAGGAAGGAAAAGTAATAGTCAACAAATAATTTTTCGGAATCGTCCGTGAGTATTTTTTATTTGAAATTATTTGCGTTTGTAATTTTATTTCTGCCCGCTCCGTTTTTTGCGCAGTTGAAACCCGGCCTGCAGTCGCTTGCAGAAGAATTCTGGAACTGGCGTTCAATTCATCAGCCCTCTTCGATGGATGATATTCCAAGAATTGAAAGACCGGATAATTGGAAGCCGGACTTTTCTCCCGCGGCCATGAAATCTATTTTAGAAGACTATTCAAAATTTAAAAACAGGCTGGCAAAATTAGACCGCTCCGGGTGGAGCCGTAAGGACAGCGTGGATTTTCTCTGCTTGCGGTCCGCGGTTGAGAGAGTAAATTGGGAAATGAACTACCTCCGATCTCCATTCAAAAATCCAGATTTTTATGTTCAGCAGACTCTCGGCGCATTTTACGAACTCCTTGTTCAGAATATTCCGTTTTCAGAAAATAGAATCAACAATTTACTTTCGGTGTTAAATTCATTTAGTAGTACGATCAAAAGCGGAAAGGAAAATTTGACGGAGCCTGCGGCATCCTTTGCAAAAATTGCGCTGGATAATTTGGACGGAGTTGATAAAAAATTATTCGAAGTTTCGGCACGATTAAAGGATAAGATCGGCCATAAATATTATTCCGAGATCGAGACTGCATTCAAAAATGCGGCAGCTTCGCTAATCGATTATAGAAACTGGCTTGCCGCAAAATTGCCTGAAATGAAAAATGATTTCCGGATAAGTAACGGTGCCTATCTTTTCTTCCTGAAAAATATTGCTTTAATTCCCTATTCTCCTGAAGAGATCCTGCGCATCGGAGAGATGGAATTCGACCGGGCTAATTTTTTTGAATCGATTGAAAAAAACAGGAAGACTATTTCTCCCAAAGTATTCGCAACAGTTGAACGCGAAATTGAACAAGCCGAGATTGACGAGAAATCGATTCGGGATTTTATCCGCCGGAATAATCTTTTTTCTATTCCGGAAAATCTTTCTCATTACAGATTAATAAAGACTCCGGATTATTTATCGCCTCTCACATTTATAGGCGAGTCGGACGATTTCACTTCTGAAAAAAGACTCGATCAGGATGCGGTGAGATATACCGTGGATCCGGATTCAAATCTATCCTTTTTCCCCCTTTCGATTGCAAAAGATCCCCGTCCAGTAATTGTGCACGAAGGAATTCCGGGGCACTATTTTCAGTTGGCAATGTCGTGGAGGAATTCCGATCCCGTAAGACGTCATTTTATTGATTCCGGATCGAACGAGGGGATCGGTTTTTATGTAGAGGAGATGCTTCTTCAAGCGGGCTTGTTCGACGATCGGCCGTTCGGCAGAGAGATTATCTACAGTTTTATGCGGCTACGCGCTCTAAGAGTTGCAGCGGATATAAATTTATCGGCAGGAAATTTTTCAATTGAGCAGACGGCAGATTATCTTGAGAAAAGCGTTCCAATGAATAAAAAGTATGCGGAAGAGAGTGCTTATTTTTATGCTTACAATCCCGGACAGGCAATAAGTTATCAGATAGGCAAACATCAAATTCTTAATTTCCTGAACGACGCCAAAATAATTTTGGGGAGCAGATTCAATCTGAAAAATTTTCATGATTTTTTAATTGAGAACGGAAATGTTCCAATTTCATTATTACGCTGGGAATATTTAGGTTTGCGCAACGAAATAAATCAGTTTTTTGATAATCAATAAACCAAAACGGAGTTAAAATGGGAAAACAGTGGAACAGTCCCCCCGAAATGCAGTTAGATCCAAAGAAGAAATATTCCGTCTCCATGAATACGAACAAAGGAATAATTGAGATAGAACTTTTTCAAGAGTATGCGCCTAAGACAGTTAATAATTTTGTCTTTCTGGCAAAGGAAGGATTTTATGACGGAGTATCATTTCACCGTGTTATAAGTGATTTCGTTATTCAAGGGGGCGATCCCACAGGAACGGGCAGAGGCGGCCCGGGTTACAAATTTGAGGACGAATTCAAGAACAATCCGCTGAAGCATGAAAGATGCGTTATCTCGATGGCAAACGCAGGTCCAAATTCAAACGGCAGCCAATTTTTCATAACCCATTCTCCCCAGCCTCACTTAAACGGCAAACATACTGTGTTCGGCAAAGTAACTGTCGGGCATGATGTGGTCGATTCGATAGAGCAGGGCGATAAGATGGTTCAGGTAAGTGTGATTGAATCGTAATAATTTTAGAGAGTGATCTTATTTGATCACTCTCTTTTTATTTACAAAGCTTCCAATACTCTTTTTAATTTTTCCGACACTTCCGACGCAATGGGATCGAGTGCGTTATTTTTTACAGACTGCATTGATATCATTGGATTTATTACACTTACCTGCACTTTCCCTTCCTCTTTTTCCTGCAAAACAAAATTGCACGGAAGAAGAACTCCAATATTTTCTTCTGCACTTATAGCTTTGTAGGCAAAGCCCGGGTTGCACACTCCAATAATTTTATATTTTCTAAAATCTACATTTAATTTTTTCTTCAATGTTTCCTGCATATTCACTTCTGTGACTACACCGAATCCCTCTTTCGACAATTCTTCTGTCAGCTTCGGAAATATATCATCGAATGAGCAGTCTACAGTTTTTGAATTATTGTACGCCATGCTATTCTCCTTTCTTTCTTTTTATCAAATGGGAAAAGACTTACAATAAAAACAGATATGAAAAAAGAGAAATAATTATCACGCTAAGAAGATCCACAATGACACCCCCTTTGACCATATCTTTAACTTTCAGTCTTTGACTGCTAAACACAATTGCGTTAGGAGGAGTTCCAACCGGTAGCATAAATCCGAATGAAGCGGCAAGAGTCGCGGGAATCATCAGAAGCCTCGGATCAATTTTCATAGTAACCGCAAGCGAGGCTAATATGGGAAGGACTATTTGAGCAGTTGCCGTATTTGAGGTCAGTTCCGAAAGCGCGGTGACCGAAAAACAGATCAGTACAATAATAAAGATCAGCGGCAGTCCGCCGAAGGAGGCAAACTGCTGGCCGATTAATTTTGAAAGACCGCTCGTCACAAATCCTTCCGCCAATGCAAAACCGCCTCCAAAAAGCAAAATGATATCCCACGGTACTTTTGAGATCGCCGGAAAATCCAGAACAAACGATGTCTCTCCGGCTCTGCTCTTCGAGGGAATCAAAAAAAGAAGCACCGCCATTCCGATGGCGACAGTTCCGTCATCTATAAAATCCGCTTTCGGAAAGAGAGAAGCCCAGCCGGGGATTTTTAATATTCCAAGTTCGAGATCGGTGCGGAAAATCCAGAGCATAGAAGTTATTGCGAAAACAAATAAAACAACTTTCTCTTCGAAACCGATCTTTCCCAATTTTTCTTTTTCGGATTTTATAATTCCCCTGTTGATGCTTAACTCTTTTTCTGTTTTAAATACTATCTTCGTTAAAATTATCCAGGTAGCTAAGAGCATTATTATTGTAATAGGTACGGCAAATTTCATCCAGTCGGCAAACAAAATCATCGGCTTATCCGGGAATGCAATTTTGTAAACACGGGCGAACACCAGATTTGGAGGTGTGCCTACCAGAGTGCCCATCCCTCCAATCGATGCCGCATAAGCTATAGAGAGCATCAATGCGGTTCCGAATTTTTTTGATCTCTCTTTCCCAAATTCCTCTTCAATTTTTGTAAGCACAGCCAATCCTATGGGAAAGACCATCAGTGCCGTCGCCGTATTTGAGATCCACATAGAAATAAAGCCGGTAGCAATCATGAATCCCAGTATCAATTGTGCCGGATTGCTTCCAAAAATATTAATGACTGTAAGAGCTACCCGCTTATGCAAATTCCACTTTTCCATTGCGATGGCGATTAAAAATCCGCCCATGAAGAGAAATATTGTTGAATTCATGTATGCTTCTGAGGTGGTTTTGCCAGAGACTGCGCCTGTAAGGGGGAACAATATCAGCGGAACGAGTGCTGTTATTGCCAGGGGAACTGCTTCTGTGATCCACCAGATGGACATCAGTGCGGCAACGGCAGCGACTAATTTTGCATTATAATATTCGGGACCTAAGTTTACGAACAGTGCGATGATTACTGCCGATACAATTCCTAATATGAGTCCGACTTTTTGAAGCAGATTTCCTTTCTCTTCCGCCATAACGCCCTCTTCATTTCATTTATATGATTGGAGTTTAACTCATACAGGTTAAGAGCGGCAAAATAAAACTCATCCTTTCGGCTTCAGCACGTTAAAAAAGTCGAACTCGATTTCTTCTTCGCAGAAAAACGCTTCACCGTAATCTTTTCCGATTTTAAATCCGAAATATTTTGCTCGGGCTTCTATAAATTTTATAAAATTGGGCTGACTTATGAATGTTTCCGGTTCTCTGCTCTCCGGATTGTGGAATTGTGTTTCATAGGCTAGAATCGCGTTCATCTTTGCATCGAAAGCTGCGCTGATATCAACAATAAATGAGGGCTTGAATTCGTATGTCTGCATATAATAGTAAAGTTTTGCCGGGCGGTAAGGGGCTTGTATTCTGTCGTTCTCTTCGGTATCAATCTTAGCCAGGCCCGAGAAGAAAAAAGCATCCTTAACAAGCTTTGATGTGCCTATATGATCCGGATGCCTGTCATTAAAGTACGGGGCAAAAATAATCTTCGGCTGATGCTTGCGGATCCTGGAGATAATTTTTTTTAAATATTCATCATTCTGCTTCAAAGAGCCGTCTTTGAAGCCAAGATTCTCTCTATGAGTAATTTTCAAAATCTCGCTCGCCTTTGCAGCCTCCGATTTTCTTGAATCTATTGAACCGCGGGTGCCAAGTTCCCCTTTACTCAAATCAATCACGCCTACTTTAATTCCCTTGCCGGTTAATCTGGAGATTGTTCCTCCCATTGAAAGCTCGGCATCGTCAGGGTGAGCGGCAAATACCAAAACATCAAGATTCATTCTTTACCTTTCATAAAATGGGGAATATTCTCCTTTCAATATGAAGAATTTGATTTAGAAAGTAAAATCCCGGATACGAAAGAAATTATTAAATCCTATCCGGATCAATTTCTTTTTCCGAGTCAAAATAATTTTTATATTCGACGCTGGAATATTAAATGATTAATATGAATCAGAAATACGAAGCGGTAATCGGTTTGGAAGTGCATGCTCAGCTATTGACGGATACAAAAATATTCTGCGGCTGCTCCACAAATTTTAATTCTGCCCCGAACACCAATGTTTGCCCCGTGTGCCTTGGTCATCCGGGCGTCCTGCCGGTGATGAATAAAAAAGTTATTGAATATACAGTCCTGATGGGACTAGCCACGGAGTGCATAATAAACTCCCGATCCGTATTTGCGCGTAAAAATTATTTTTATCCGGATCTTCCCAAAGGGTATCAGATTTCCCAGTATGAAGAACCGATTTGCGAGCACGGGAAAATCTTTGTAGATAAAAAAGACGGTACTCGAAAAGAGATCGGGATAACCAGAATTCACATGGAGGAAGACGCCGGCAAATCGATCCATGATCAGGGTGATTATACTCTGATTGATGTGAACAGATGCGGAACACCGCTCATGGAAATTGTGAGCGAACCGGATATGCGTTCTGCGGAGGAAGCATATTTATATCTCACAAAAATTAAACAGATAGTTACGTACCTTGGCATTTGCGACGGCAATATGGAAGAAGGATCTTTAAGATGCGATGCGAATATATCTGTCCGTTTAACCGGCGAAAAAAAATTCGGGACAAAAACAGAAGTTAAAAACATGAATTCGTTCCGGAATGTTGAAAGGGCGATTGAATACGAGATAGAACGACAGATCGATATTCTTGAAGAGGGAGGGAAAATTGTTCAGCAGACGCTTCTATGGAATGCAGATAAGAATATGGTGATGCCGATGCGAAGCAAGGAGGAAGCGCATGATTATCGTTACTTCCCGGATCCTGATCTTATGCCGGTAATAGTAGATGATGAATGGAAAAATGAAATTGCAAATAGACTGCCCGAGCTGCCGGAAACCAGAAAAAACCGGTTTGTAGAGATGTATTCCCTTCCTCTCTACGACGCCGAAATATTAACTTCTTCGAGAGGATTGGCAGACTATTACGAATCCGTTTTGAATGAAACGAACGATTACAAATCCGCCAGCAACTGGGTAATGACCGATGTTTTGAAAATTGTGAACGACGAAAAAATTCCGGTCAGAGAGTTTCCGGTTTCACCTGAAAATCTGGGCAAACTCATCGGTTTGATAAACAATAAAACAATCAGCGGAAAAATTGCCAAAGATATTTTTCCTGAGATGATCAAATCGAATGCGGATCCGGCCGGGATTGTGAAGGAAAAAAATCTAGTTCAGATAAGCGACAGCGGCGAGATTGAAAATGTGATAGAGAAAATTCTTGGTGCCAACAACAAACAGGTTGAAGAATTTTTGAGCGGCAAAGATAAAGTACTCGGATTTTTTGTAGGACAGATAATGAAAGAGATGAAAGGGAAAGCCAATCCCGGTATTGTTAATGAACTATTGATGAAAAAACTTAACGGATTAAAAGATAACGCCGGCGGTTAAACCGGCGCTTATTAAACTTAGAATTTATTCATTAAATCTGCCATCTCAATTGCGCTCAGCGCGGCATCCCATCCTTTATTGCCCGATTTTGTTCCGGCTCTTTCAATTGCCTGCTCAATCGAATCTGAAGTTATAATGCCAAAAATAACCGGTACGCCGGTGGCAAGAGAAACGTTCGCAATTCCTTTAGACACTTCAGAGGCGATATAATCAAAATGCGGTGTGGCGCCCCGTATAACTGTTCCAAGACAAATTACTGCGTCATATTTTTTTGATTCGGCCATTTTTTTTGCCGCAAGGGGAACCTCGAAGGCTCCCGGTACGAATGCTACCGTTATCTGTTCTTCATCTGCTCCGTGCCTCGCCAGGCAGTCGAACGCGCCCGAAAGAAGACTCTTTGAAATCATTTCATTGAAACGGGAAATTACAATCCCGAATTTTTTCCCTTCAGCAGAGAGCTGTCCTTCAATCATTTTAGCCATTTATCCTCCTTCAATTTAAAAATTATTTTCTCTTCGTCAGATTTAACAGATGTCCGAGTTTTTCATTTTTGGTTTTCAGATAGCGTTCATTTTTTTCATTCGGTTCAATTTCTATCGGCACCCGTTCCGTTACTTCAAGGTCGTATCCTTTTAATCCGACAATTTTTTTGGGATTATTTGTCATAAGCCGGATTTTTTTTAACCCAAGGTCTTTCAATATCTGCGCGCCGATACCGTAATCGCGCAGGTCGGCTTTAAATCCGAGCCGCTCGTTAGCTTCGACCGTATCGCTCCCCTCTTCCTGAAGTTCGTAAGCCAGAAGTTTATTAACAAGGCCAATCCCCCTTCCTTCCTGCCTCATATAAAGGAGAACGCCTTTTCCCTCCTTTTCAATCATCATCAATGATTTCGCCAACTGGTCTCCGCAGTCGCATCTCATCGATCCGAATACATCGCCGGTTAAACATTCTGAATGGACGCGAACCAGTGTAGGATTGCCGTCATCAATTTTTCCTTTCACCAATGCCAGAGGATTATCGGTCGGGTCAAGAAGATTTTCGTAAAGATGAAGTTTGAAGTCGCCGTATTTTGATGGAAGGTCAATTGTGACCCGTTTGTTAATCAGTTTCTCCTTTTTCCTCCGGTACTCAATAAGATCTGCGATTGTAATAATCTTAAAATCATGTTGTTTTGCAAACTGAATTAAACTCGGAGTGCGCGCCATCGAGCCGTCTGAATCCATAATTTCGCAAAGCACACCGGCACAATTCAATCCGGCCAGACGGGCAAGATCAACTGCTGCTTCTGTGTGACCGGATCTTTTCAGAACTCCGCCGTTCTGAGCGATGAGGGGAAAGATATGGCCGGGACGGGCAAAATCGCCTGGCTTGGAATTTTTATTCACTGCGGCGAGAATTGTTTTTGCCCTGTCCTGCGCTGAGATTCCGGTAGTGGTTCCATGAATAAAATCGATGGAGACAGTGAAAGGAGTTTGATGAAGAGCGGTGTTGTCTGTAACCATAAACTCGAGATCCAATTCCTTTGCGCGTTTTTCATCGATGGCAAGACAGAGAATTCCGCGGGCTTCTTTTGTAATAAAATTTACATCGTGCGGTGTTACGAGTTCTGCTGCCATTATAAGATCACCTTCGTTCTCGCGCTCGGCATCATCTATAACAATTACCATTTTCCCTTTTTTGAAATCTTCAATCGCTTCATCTATGGAATTCATTTCAGGAGTTTTATATACATCGGTCATTTTAATATCCTAACTTTTTAAACCAGTTATCAGAAAATTTATCTTTCTCTTCCTTATTGCTGAACAGATTCTTCTCTACATATTTTGCCAATACATCTGTTTCCAGATTAACTTTGTCTCCCGTTTTCCTGTTCCGCATATTTGTGGCGTTCCAGGTATGCGGTATAAGGGAGATTGTAATTCTATCTTCAACTATTTTAGCCACAGTCAGGCTCACACCGTCTACGGCGATAGATCCTTCATCAATTATGTATTTTGTAAGATTGGGGGGAACTGCGATTTCGAGGGAATAATTTTCGCCTAATTTTGCAATTCGTGACAATGTTCCTACTCCGTTTACATGCCCTTGAACAATATGCCCGCCTAATCTATCGCCTATTTTCATCGCGCGTTCCAGATTTAATTCCCTGCCTGTTTTGAAATCCGACAGGGTAGTTTTTTCCAAAGTAGCGCCCACAGCATCGGAGAAAAAGCTGTCTCCGCTTAGTTCTGTCACTGTCAGGCAGACTCCGTCGACTGAGACCGAGTGGCCGATTTTCAAATCATCAAATAGTTCGCCGCATGAAATTTTAAATCTTTTACCGCCGGAGATATTTTCAACCGAAGTAAGTTTTCCTATTTTTTCAATTATTCCAGTAAACATAGTCTAAAAATATTAACAGATTAATTATTATCAAACTAATCGATTTTTTTATATACTCTTTTTTGATCCGGTGAAAGTTCTTCTACCGACTCTAACTTGAGATTTGCAGGCAAATTCGCAGATAAAGATTTTTTTCCGGAGAAAATCTTGATTGGCGCTTCAATTATTATTAGCTCGTCGGCAAGGTTCTGCATAATGAACTGATTAAATATATCCGCACCCCCCTCCACAAAGAGTGAACCGATATTGTTGTTGTACAATATTTTAAGAATAAGTTTAAGTTCAATTCTGCCGTTTCGGTCGGATATAATATCAATAACACGGATTCCTTTCTCTTCCAGTATTCTTTTTCGGTTCGGATCAGATCTCTTTGAAGTGAGCACCCAGGTTCGATTTTTATTCTCATCATTAAAAAGATTTGCCTGCAAGTTCGAACGGAGCATTCCGTCTAAAACAATCCTCACCGGATTTCTTCCTTCCACTTTTCTTACTGTCAGGTACGGATTATCAATATTAACCGTGTCGGCTCCAACCAGCACGGCATCGAATACAGATCTCTGATGATGGACAAATATTTCAGCATATTCCGAAGTGATTCGTGTGCGTTCGGGTTTAGCCGAATTAATAAAGCCATCTTTTGATTGCGCAATTTTCAGCGTCACATATGGAACTTTGGAACGAATTCCCTTGAAAAAGAAACGGTTTAACTTTTCGCCTATATCCGCAAACACACCGCTTGTAACTTCAATTCCGGCGGCAGATAATTCAAGTACACCCCTCCCGTTTACTTCGGGATTCCTGTCGAGATTGCTTATCACAACCCGTTTAATTCCCCGTTTTATTATTAGCGGAACGCAAGGCGGAGTTTTTTTCCCTTTATGACAGCACGGCTCCAGATTGCAGTAGAGAGTAGCGCCGGTCAGATCTTCCTGAGCGGCATTGATGGCTTCGACTTCTGCATGGGGTCCGCCGTATTTTTTGTGATACCCTTCGGAAATAATTCTTCCTTCTTTCACAATTACGGCACCCACCATCGGATTCGGCGAGACCTCTCCCCTTCCGTTGCGCGCAAGTTCGAAACAGCGCTGGATGTATTCCAAATCTTCTATATTCATCAGATATTGACTTCAGACAATATTTCTTTAACTGAATCTCGGTATGATTTAACCCTAATTCCTAACGAATTTAACTTTTCAATATTCATAGAAACATCAGCCACTTTGTAACGAAGATCGGAATCATTCATATTAATTTTAACAAGAAGATTTTTATCCAGTCCCGCTTCTTCGCACAGAATTTCTATCATTTCATACCGGTTTAATTTTTCACTTCCTCCAAAATTAACTATTTCTTTCCGAATATTTTTTTCAGCCAACTCGCCAATTATCCGCGCTGATTCAAGAATAGAGAGCGGGGACCTGAACTGGTCGGCGAACAGTTTTACCGGTTCCTGATTTTTGAGCGCGATAAATGAGTTGTGGAAATTATTTCTTGAATGATTCATACCAAAACCGAATTGAAGAGCAGTCCTTAAGATCAGATAATTATCGAAAGTCTCTTTTATTTTTATCTCTCCCATCAATTTTGTCTCGGCATATAAGGAGATCGGAATAAGTTTGGCATCTTCTTTAAGCAGAGTGCCCCGGTATCCTGCATAAACCAGGTCGGTTGACAGATAAATCAACTTCGCTCCATATTTTCTGCACAACTCTGCCAATTTTAATGTGGCGTTCACATTGATCTCGTAAACCGCAGACGGCTCCGATGCGTCGGCCTTTTCCGGATTCGAAATTGCGGCGGAGTGTATAACGCAGTCTGGATTGAATTCCGTAAACACATT
>JAKAMT010000260.1 GCA_021812705.1 Bacteroidota bacterium
ATTATTTCTTGAATGATTCATACCAAAACCGAATTGAAGAGCAGTCCTTAAGATCAGATAATTATCGAAAGTCTCTTTTATTTTTATCTCTCCCATCAATTTTGTCTCGGCATATAAGGAGATCGGTATAAGTTTGGCATCTTCTTTAAGCAGAGTGCCCCGGTATCCGGCATAAACCATGTCGGTCGAAAGATAGATCAACTTCGCCCCGTATTTTCTGCACAACTCTGCCAATTTTAATGTGGCGTTCACATTGATCTCGTAAACCGCAGACGGCTCCAATGCGTCGGCTTTTTCCGGATTCGAAATTGCGGCGCTGTGAATAACGCAGTCGGGCTTGAATTCCGCAAACACATTCTCGATCTTCTTATAATCCGTTATTTCGGATTGAAGATTTAGGTAATTTCCGCAGTTTCCTTTATTAATATTGTATTGCGTTAAGATATTGTGTTTCTTGCTCAGTTCACTATTAAGATACTGCCCAATTAATCCGCTGCCGCCGGTAATAAATATTTTCATTTGATCAAACATTCCATAATTTTTCCAAAGCAATAATATTATCTTTGAAGCAAAAAGAAAATCGATCTGAACTATTTAACAACTGTTTTCGTTATTTATAACAAATGCAATAATTGGAAGGATCTGGTATGAAACATCTCCTGGGCGCACATGTGTTTGTCAACGGTGGAGTTGATTCTGCAATCGACGGAGGCGAATCGCTTGGATTTACTGCAATCCAGCTGTTTACTAAAAATAACAACAGATGGTTTCAGAAGGATCTTCCGGAAAAGGAGATTATTGCTTTCAAGGAGAAAAAAAAGAATTCCAATATTAAAATTGTGGTTTCTCACGATTCGTATCTCATTAATCTATGCGCTAAAGATCCGGAGAATCTGGAAAAATCGCGTAAGTCGTTTCTTGATGAATTGAACAGATGCGAGCTGCTTGAAATTCCCTACTTGAATTTTCATCCCGGCTCGCACGGCGGACAGGGGGAAGAGGATGGTATAAAATTAATCGCGGAATCGTTGAACATAGTTCATTCGCAGACTAAGGGCTTCAAAACAATGAGCATGCTGGAAGCAACTGCAGGACAAGGGACGGCAATAGGCTACCGGTTCGAACAGTTGAAAAAAATCATAGATCTTGTTGACGAGAAAGAAAGAATGAGCGTGTGCATCGATACCGCTCATATTTGGGCTGCCGGGTACGATATAAAAGATCCTAAGAATTATAAAAAAGTTTTTAAAGAGTTCGACGAAATTATTGGGTTGGATCTGCTGAAATGTTTTCACGTGAACGACAGCAAGAAGGAACTTGGAAGCAGAGTGGATAGGCATGACCATATTGGTAAAGGATTTATAGGACTGGAAGGCTTTGCAAATTTGATGAATGACAAAAAGTTAGAGAAGGTTCCAAAAATACTGGAAACGCCGAAAGGCAAAGATCAAAAAGAGGATTTAGAAAATATCAAAGTGCTGGGGAGTCTAATTAAAAAGTAACCCCAATGTTCACTGTTCAATATGCAAAGTTCAATGTCACTCGTTACTCGTCACGCGTCACTTTACTACAGCGGACGCAGAATCATAATGCCTGTCTGTTTCTTATTCCCCTTTATATAATCTGCCAGCGGTTTTTCCGTTATTTGAACTTTATACCCCACATTGGGCGCATGCATAAGATGGATTCTGCCGTCATCCCATCTGACTGCAATTCCGGTATGCGCAATATCAAGCCCTTCTACATTTGTTGTAATGCCAATTATGTCGCCATCATTAATTTTTGATTCGATCTTCGAAATCTCTTCCTGCGGCACATAATAATATTTTCTGGCGGAAATTTTCTTTTCAATAGCACTAATCTGCTCAACAAAATCAGGATTTTCCTTTAACTGCCTATATGCAGAAATGTGCGTGCTCATGAAATTAATTTTTTTATTGTAAACTTTTCCGCCGAGTTCTTTGGTAATATCCTTGCCTATTCCCCTCTTGTTCATATCGAAGATCCAATCCGAGAAATAGTGAAGGCGGGAGGGATATTCTTTAAGTTCGCCTCCCCTGTAACGGATATTTGTAAGCTCTTTCAAATAATCTTCGAAACTGTTCCTTCCATTCTTCACGCACCGAGCAAGGACAAGTGATGATTCCAGAAATGTATAGCAGTCGAGACCTGTCAAACTCACCACTAACTTTTCCTTGTCCCCTTTTTCCAGAGAAGAAGAGGCATATTCCGTACCTAAAAAACTTTTTCCGATTGCCGCAATAACTTTATTCAGAGGCAAAGAGGCAAGATCACTTTCTAAAGCAAGTTTGAATTTTGAATTGCAAACATCAATATCCTTTTGCGTGTAAACCGGCTGAGAGAGAAGGATCGTCGAATTAAAAATAATGAGGAGATACAGGAATATTTTTTTCATATCGGAAAGTCCTCTGCTCCCCCTGCGGTAATAGAAATCGGCTCAGCTCCTGACGGAAGCTGCTGCTGTCTGAATCTGTCCAAATTTTCAAATCGTGCGTAGTCTTTTATAAATCTTAATTTCACATCTCCTATTGGTCCGTTTCTCTGCTTGGCTATAATAATTTCTGCCACGCCGTCTGTAGATTCTCCGTTCATATCGCCGCCGGAGAATTGAGTAATCTGGTAGGCTTCCGGACGGTAAAGGAATAGAACAACGTCCGCGTCCTGTTCAATTGATCCTGATTCACGAAGATCTGAAAGCATAGGCTTTTTATCCGTACGTGCTTCAACCTGTCTGTTAAGCTGCGACAGGGCTATTACCGGTATATT
>JAKAMT010000080.1 GCA_021812705.1 Bacteroidota bacterium
ATTTTTCTATCCTCACGCGGATTCAGGCGCTCGCGCTTGACGGACATTTTGTAATCGAACAAACGGTGAGAAACAAATCGGGATTCTTCATTCAGTTCAACGGAACGGGCGGCGTATGGCTGAAAGAGTGCATTGAAGATGCCGGCAACTGGCACGCCGATACTTTGACCGAGGATCTTGACCTCAGTTACCGCGCGCAGCTTAGAGGCTGGAAATTTGTTTACCTCCGCGATTTTACAACTCCTGCAGAACTGCCGACAGAAATGAATGCTCTCAAAGCTCAGCAATTCCGCTGGACCAAAGGCGCAATTGAAACGGGAGTTAAACTTCTGCCTATGGTTTGGAAAGGAAAAATTCCGTTCAGAGTTAAAATGCAGGCAACATTTAATCTCACAAACAATTTTGTGTTTCCTTTCACGCTTCTTGCCGGAATTTTAAATGTCCCTCTGATCTTTATCAAAAATGCGGGTCCATACTGGAACTTCTTTAATTTCATGGCGATTTTTGTCGTGGCATTCATAAGCACATTTTTATTTTATCTATTTGCCCAGAAAGATGTTCATGCGGACTGGCGTAAAAAAATAACCCTCTTCCCTTTATTCATGGCGGGCAGCATGGGCTTCGCCCTGAACAACACGCGCGCGGTTGTGGAAGGACTGATGAACAGGAAAAGTGAATTTGTTAGAACGCCGAAATTTAAAGTTGAGAAAAAGAATGATGTTGTCTCAGCATCAGTAAAAAGCAAGTACATGGGAAAATCGAAAGTGCAGGCATCAACTTATGTCGAGATGCTGCTGGCGGCCTACTGCCTGATAGGTGTGATTGCCGCAGTATATTTTATGGAGATAGCAGCGCTTCCGTTCCAGCTTATGTTCTTTTTCGGATTTGCAACCGTTTCTGTAATGTCGTTCAGACAGTCCCTTTCTAAAAAAGAAGCATGAATCAACCGGCGATCCTATGATTTCTTCGGAAGAAAGAATTAAACTGATCTACGAATTTAATGAGCACTCGCCCCTCTTTGCACGTGTAGCTTCTATTTTTATTGAAAAGGGGAATATCAACGATGCGATTCGGATCCTTAAAACCGGCATTGTGGATTTTCCTTCTTATCCTACTGCTTATTTTATCCTCGCGCTTGCCTATGCTTATTCGGGCGACGAAGAGGAATCTTTGACGACTGCCGCTGTGGGGAGGGATCTTCTCGGTGTATCCTCGACATATAATTATTACGAAGAGAAGATCCAAAAAATTATTTCCGAAAGAAATGCGCTTTCAGAAACGGCAAGACCCGCATTTTTTTCTGATGAATTAACCGCCGAGGAAATTGCAGAAGAAAAATTTGAAGACCGGCTTGATCTTCTCGCCGAGCAGTTGAGTAAAGCCAAGATTGTTCCGAAAGAAAATGATGATAGTGCACCGGTGAAAATGGATGAGTTTAAAGCGGATAAGATTATTTCTGATACGATGGCTGAAATTTTTATTTCGCAGAGAAAATTTAACGAAGCACTGGAAATCTACAATGAACTTCTGAAACAAAAACCGGAAAAAGCCGGAATCTATCTTCAGAAAATTTCGGATCTGAACAGTATGATGGAATAAAATTTTAGTCCTTCATTTTGAAAATTACCGAGACGCTTTCACGCGTCTTTTATTTTATATGACTCAAAAGAAAAATATAATTCCCAAAAAATTTTACGAGCGGGAACTTCATACAGTGGCAAAAGAGCTGCTCGGTAAAATTTTGGTCAGAAAAATAGGAACCGCCTCCGTTTCCGGCAGAATTGTGGAAGTGGAAGCCTACGACGGCGCGAATGACGAAGCTTCTCATTCGTTCAAAGGAAGAACAATGCGCAATGATGTGATGTTCCGCGGCGGGGGACTTTTGTATGTCTATTTCACTTACGGAATGCATTTCTGCGCGAATGTGGTTGTAGGTAAAGAAGGAGATGGAAAAGCAGTGCTTATCAGAGCACTGGAACCGCTGGACGGAATTGAACAGATGGCCAGAAAAAGATTCGGAAGAAAAAATATTTCCGGCAAAGAATTTACTAACCTTGCCAACGGTCCCGCAAAGTTGTGCAAAGCGTTATCTATTTATAAGAATGATAACGGAAAAAGTCTTGTATCGGATGAAATTTTTATTGAAGAGGCAGAGCCGGTTCCGGATTCGGAGATAATAAGAACCGTAAGAATCGGCATTAAAAAATCGGTAGATTTGCAGTGGAGATATTATATAAAAGGGAATCGTTTCGTTTCTAAAAAATGAATGAGCCTAAAAATATATTGATTACCAGAACAGACAGAATTGGAGATGTTATTCTCTCCCTCCCGATGGCATCCGCTATTAAAAAGAAATATCCCGGCTGCAGAATATCGTTTCTTGTCCGCAGCTATACAGCCCAGTTGTTGTCAGGAAATGCATTTGTGGATGAGACCATCGTTCTGATTGAAGCAAACGGCAAACCGGATCTGCAAAGAAACATCTCACTTCTTAAAAATAAATTCGATGTGGTGATTGCAGCCTATCCGACGTTTAAACTGACGCTGATTTTCTTCCTGGCGGGAATTAATAAACGGATCGGCACAGGATACAGATGGTACTCTTTTCTTTTTAACGGTAAAGTTTATGACCACAGAAAAAAAGGGGGACATCATGAACTGGAATTTAATGTAAGGCTCCTGTCTCAACTCGGAATCAATAATGATGTAAATGAAACAAATGCGGAATTCGGCCTGTTCGTTCCGCCAAAGCAGAAAGAAAAGATTAAGAATGATATGGCAGGATTGGGAATCGATTCCGCTAAGAAGATTATAATCATCCATCCCGGAAGCGGCGGCAGCGCGGTCGATCTGCCGGTATCAACATTGAAAAATGTGATGCAAATTCTTTCCAAAGAGAATGTTGAGATCCTTATCACAGGCAGTACCGGGGAGATGGAAATTTGCTCATCTCTCATTGTAGATGAGAAAACTAAAAACCTTGCCGGCAGGTACGATCTTTCAGGTTTAACGGCGCTGATTGAAAGATGCGATCTGATGATTGCCAATTCGACCGGACCGATTCACATAGCTGCGGCATTGGGAAAATATGTGATCGGATTTTATCCCAAATTTACGGCTGCATCTCCGGAGAGATGGGGACCGTATACGGAAAAGAAAAAAATATTTACACCGGAACTGGATTGTTCAAATTGCTCGCGGAAACAATGCGAGGAATTAAACTGTATGTCGAGCATTAAAGCCGAAAATATTGCCGGGGCAGCGTTGTCAATTTTAAAATTGAATGTAAAATGAAATTAAATGATGAATAAAAAATATAAAAATAATTTTGCCGCCTGGCTGCGGGTTTTCATTCTCTTACTCATTTCATGCGCCGGAATATATTCCCAGACTAAAACAGAATTCAGAAAACTGGAAAACAAAGCGTTCGGCGTCGGGGAAAAATTATCGTTCGAAGTGAATTATGGATTCATCACCGCCGGTTATGCCGAGTACTCAATCCCCAAAATTTCAAAAATTGCCGGACGGGATGTTTATAATGTAATGTTCAATGTAAGTTCAGTTTCAACATTCGATCCGTTTTACAAAGTAAGGGACCATTACGAAACCTATGTCGATGTGGAAGGAATATTCCCGTGGCGCTTTGAACAGCACATCAGAGAAGGCGGTTACACACGGGATTTCTCCGCGTTCTTTGATCAGCGTAAAGGAAAAGCAAAAACTTCGGAAGGATCCTACGATATTCCGAAATATGTTCATGATATTGTTTCCGCGCTCTATTTGGGCAGGACTTTTGACTACACAAAAATGAAACCCGGAGATAAAGTCCATCTTGAGAATTTCTACAAGGATAAGACTTATCCGCTGGATATTGTTTACAAGGGAAAGGAAACGGTCTCTGTTAAAGCGGGAAAATTCGACTGCATAATTCTGGAGCCGCTTGTACAGGAGGGAGGACTCTTTAAAAGCGAAGGAAATATTATTGTCTGGCTGACAAATGATGAATTGAAAGTGCCTGTGAAAGTAAAGACAAAAGTTATTATCGGGTCGATAGACGCTGAACTGAGCGGTTACAGCGGTTTGGTCGGGGAATTGAAAGCGAAGAGGAAGTGATATTTAGTGACACTTTAGGGGCGGTTTAATTGTTGAAACTTAGGAAAATTGAAGCTGTTGAAACGCAGGAAAGCAGAAGCTGTTGAAACGCAGGAAAGCAGAATCTGTTGAAATGATGAAAAACTGAAGTTGTTGAAAAATTGAACGTCAGGCAAACTGAAATTGTTGAATGAAATAATACAAGCGCGGTTGAAAAGATTACGATGAATAGATCACGATCCCAATTGGCTTTTTTTAAGTGAATTCAGACTGATTGATATTTCGCAAACTTTTTCTTTTAAGATTAAGAAAACATCTTCAGAAATAAATTGAAGATCAAATGCGATGTATAATTGATTTAGCACTTCCATTAAACTTCCGTATGCCATATTTGTAAAATGAGCCTGATCTTTGAGAGAACTTCGAGCGCTGCCTTCTGCTAAATTTGATGCTATCGAAATCGATGCTCTTCTCAATTGATCAGTTAAACTATATTTCTCCTCTCTGGGGAACAATTTTGTAATCGAGTAAATCTCTTTTACAAACTCGTGTGAAATTTGCCACACTCTCAATTTTTCGAATGGAAACTGGTAGTTCATTGTTAACCCCTCCATTGTTTTATATAATCAATCAAATGCTATTAAAAAATAATTAAAAGAATATGTGTAGCTGTTTCAGCATTTCAACAATATTTATGATTTCAATGCTATTCAACAAATTCAGTTTTTCAAATATCGTTCAACTCTTCAACAATACTTATATTATCAAGTGATTCAACAGAATGCATTTCTCTAAACGCAATTCAACAACATCTATTTTTCTGCATAATTCAACATCTTCCTATAACTTTTCATTCAACAAATATTTATTCTGACGAAGTCATTTCAACTTTTCAACAAGAAATTAGCCGTTAAGAAGCTGTAAATCGCTGCCTGCCGAACTTTAATAACCGAATATATAAGAACCAAAAACTAACGCACCAACAAAGTATGCCAGCGCAAGCCAAAAAATTCCCCAGTTGCCGGTTGTTTCTTTAACTTTTCTGATATCATAAATAATTTTTCTCCTTTTTAAAAGAAGTTCAACTGTGCCGAATAGGAAATAGAGAATGATCAGGTACTCCTTGATTATCCAAAATCTCTCCTGTATGAGGCCTAATTTGAATAGCGCCAGATTCAGTGCCGCGGAGATTGCGAATGCAAAAAGGATCAGATATAAAATTATTTTAACATATTCTCTTTGTGCAAATCTTTCTTTAAATGTTCTGTATATATTTTTTCGATTGACAATGTAGAGGATTGGAATCATTATTAATCCGATGATCATAAGTACGGTAACAAAATAGTCCAGAATCAATTTCAATAATTTCATGTGTGAACCCCTCAACCATTCTTATGTTATTGGTTACAAAAAAATAATTCAATAACTGATTCTGCAAAAATGATCAATACGCCTGCGGTTAGAATTATGAGAAACAGTTTAGAGCGATTAGGAGTATTCTTCCAGCTCCGGATAAGATCATCCCTCTTGATTTTATTCTTCCTGGTGATGAGGAATAATGTTACCGTCAAAAACAAAAAAAGTATTCCGATTGAAAAACCTTCCACTGCGCTTTTCTGAAAATAGAGAGCGATTGAAGAGAGAATAAACTGTAAGATCATCAGAGAAAATAAGATAAGCAGGGGAGAGTCGCTTTTAATGACTTGAAGGGCGTTCTTCTTCTCCTCCGGATCTTTTTTGATAAGGAAGAGATAAATAATTCGTCCGGTTATAATAAATACGAAAAGAAAAAGTTCGGCAAAGGGGGAGTTAAAGGAATATTTCATCTTACCCTCCATTGAATCCAAATATTTATATTACGCAATTAAACGGAGACCCGGCGCCTAAGATTTTCACAGGAATTTTTATTTCTGTAAAACTTTTTGACGAGATATTCAGCCAGGCCTCCCCATATGAGTCCGATGATGAGCATAATTATAATATCCATCACGTTCATTTCATTTCCCTTTGAACTTTTTAATTACGTGATTTATCAAACGCATCAATCCGACACATAAAAATGCAATTAGAGCTGAACTGGCTAATCTTAGAAATGGACGAGCTAATTCTATCTTTTCGCCCTCAATTATCGGGACCAGGATAAATGTGGTTAATCCCATTGTAACCGTCCATAATGCCACTTCGAATAAAAAATATTTTACTTCCTTATAAATATTCATTTCTCTCAATGCCACATTCAGAAATATTATATAAAATATCCCCCCCAAAAATATTTATGTAATTAAAGTTTCATTAGTATTACGTATTCTCAAATAAGCTTCCCATCAAGTTTGCACTTGAAATTAAACATTAATGCCCGTCCAGGTAACAAAGTCATTGGCTCCAAGGATAACTCTTTCTTAAAAGCCTATCTCCAATTTTTAGATTCTTAATTATAATTGATAGGGCTATTAGCGAAAAAAAAATGGATTCGAATTTATAATTTGGTTCAATAAAAGAATATGCAACAAAGAAAAGCAAAACAGAAATGCTGATAAAAAGTTTACTTTTCTTGCTAAATCGTTTAGAATATAAGCTTACCAAGAAAAAAATAATTAGAAGGGAAATTAATGTTATCGTGTTCATAGAGCACCTCCTCACTCAACTCTTTTACCGCAAAGCGCATCAACTTCTGGCCCCCAGCAAAACCTGCACATCGCAACATATGCGCAAGGCCAATACCAGATAGGCCCAAGAAGAGAGCATAAAGCTAATGCTGCAGCATAAGGAGCCCATTGGCAATCACTTCCTAATGCTTCATCAAGAGATTTATTCAGTCTATAGTGCTTTGAAGTATAAGAATAAAAATTATTGAAAAACGTTTCGCTCTTACATTTCGCACAGAATTTTTCCTTTTCATTTTCAATCCAGATTTTATATTCAGGGACCTTATCAATAATTCTAGTAATAACATTTTTCAATTTTAAGTCTAATGCCTGAATATCTTCGTTTGAATATCCCAATAGATGGATGATTCTTTTTTCGTCAGAATTTTTGTATGCATCTTTTAATTCATCCACGTTAATATTGTTTTCAATTACTCGTCTAGTAATATTATCACGAATATTCAGCAATTCATTGATTTCATCCCAAGCTAAAATTTTGAAATTTTTATCTGCAAATGATCTCTGAGTGTCATCTGCTGAAGCTTTATTGAGATTGTAAGTTGTATTGTTAGCGGGTTCACTCGTTAAGGATTTTTCGCATCCCCCGAGGTAAAGTAGTGTAAACATAGCGGCGGCAATAAATAGAGCAAGGCAGATATTTTTCTTTTTCATTTTTTCCTCCCCGAAAAAATAAATTTGAATTATTATCTGAGCTTAATTGTAATGCTGCTTGATTTGATCAAGCGAAAATCTGAATGGCCAAAAGTATGAAGACCTGCCCCTGCAGCCTCTGGAAAGGAAATCTGAGTGCTTTTTCCGGTGCCTCCTAAATTAATTTTTAATTAATGATCTGTTTTTCGTGATAATGCTCTGCGAGAAAAGGACTTCAAAAGTGACTGCGGCAAACGATTTCGTTACATGAAAAAAATCCCCCCATTGTCAGAAAAACTCGATCAGCGATAACATGTTTTGAATCGTTTTTCATTCCTGATCCATTCAAAAGCTTTTTTGCAAAATATAGAACGATAACCAAATATTTTCCGCAGCCTTCCCTCTGTCTCCTATTAGGAAAATTCTGCAATGGAACTACAGCGAGCAAATATTAAAACAGTATAAATTGCCGAATATATGATTAGGAAATAATTAGTAGAATATCTGTTTTGCTTAAGCGTTGCTTGATGCGGTCAAGCGGTTCTCTGAATGGCGGAAAAACTTTCGAATGCCCCTGCAACTATGAAAAGAAATTAACTTATTTATTCAGCAGCTTACTCCGATAAATATGATTTTTCTCTCCGCTCTTAAATTGCAAATCGGGATTGAAAAAGTCAATAAAAATGTGACTTGTGATGTCGGGCTTTTTTGTGACGGGTTGAATGAATCAAAAATTGAAGCGGTTGAGGTGCAGGGAGACTGAAGCGGTTGATACGCATGGAAACTGAAGCTGTTGAAACGAAATAAAAACTGAATCGGTTGAATTGTCCTTCGACTCGTGGTTCGTGGTTCGGCTTCGCTTACCATTCACCACTCGCTCAGGGCGAGTTGAAGCATTGGAAAACTCAAGTTATTTAATTGATGGAATATCATGTAATTGCTTCAAAATAGGTGATCGATTCAACAAGCGATTCGTTGATAAGTCGTTTCAACCAGTCCCGAGCGAGTGGTGAGCTGCCCACAGGGCGAGTCGAACCACGAGTCGAGGGACGCTTCAGCAATATTTATTTTTTTAATTTGATTCAACAACTTCCTATAACTTGTCAAGTAAACAGACATTTAGTTTAACGAAGTCGCTTCAACCTTTGTCTATTACTCCCAAATACCCCAGTACCAATCAGTCCGAACTAAACAACCAAATTTACCCGCCAGCCATTCCCATTATGGGAACTTTTTACTATATTACTACAAGTTATGAGAATAATATCCAGAAATACTTTGAAAAGCTATTGGAAGAAATATCCGGAAGTTGAGCAGTCATTGAAAGCCTGGCATGATGAGATCCTTCATTCCGAATGGCGTTCTCCGAATGAATTGAAAAATCATTTTCATAATGCGTCTGTAATTACAAATAAAAGATTAGTATTCAACATAAAAGGAAATAAACACAGATTAGTTGCAGATATAGAGTTCAGGATCGGAATTGTTTTTATTGTATGGATTGGGACTCACCGCGACTATGATAAAATAAATGTAAAGGATATCCATTATGTTAAAACCGATTAGAACAAAAAAAGAATATAAAAAGGCGCTTGCAAGAATCTATGATTTGATGCAGTCGGAATTAAAAGTCAATTCAGATGATTATAATGAATTGGAACTTCTTTCTATTATTGTTGAAGATTACGAAGACAAACATTTCCCGATAGATTTGCCCGATCCGGTGGAGGCTATAAAGTTTAGATTGGAACAGCTTAATTTAGGAATTTCATCGTTAGTCCCTATTATAGGATCTAAAAGCAGGACATCGGAGATACTCAATCGAAAAAGGAAGCTAAGTATTTCGATGATTCGCAATTTGAATCGTAAGCTTAAAATTCCCGCATCCTCACTTATAGAAGAGTATGATTGAGAAGTTGGGGAGAATATTGAAGCGGTTGAAATTGCAGGTAGACAAAAGTTGTTGAACGAAATAAAAACTGAACCGGTTGAAGTGCAGGATAACTGGAGCTGTTGAAACGAAGTGAAAACAAAAGCAGTTGAAAAGTTGAACAACTGAAATCAAAATATTGTTGAATCGATGGAGTATTATGTAAGTAATTCAAAGAGGTGGTCGATTCAACAGACATGTCATTTTTCTATCGTGTTTCAACAGTTCAACAATATTTAATTTTTCAAATGATTCAAAAGCTGTCCATGTGCTACATATTCCACAATCTTCAAGGGCAGTCAATGAATGGTCATTGACTGCACATTTGCTGCACATATCTTGCGGCTGGCAGTTTAACAATATTTATTTTTTCTAGTGATTCAACAGCTTCCTATAATGTTAGATGTCAAAGATCATCCCTCGGCTCCGCTCGGGATGACTGACTAATAGCTGCCAAGGAGCGGCCCTTGAGCGCACATTTGCTGCACATATCTTGCGGCTGGCAGTTTAACAATATTTATTTTTTCTAGTGATTCAACAGCATGCATTTTTCTAAACGCAATTCAACAATCATTATTTCTTCACACGCGGATTGTAATTCACCAACCGCTTAATTAATTTGATGACGGAAATAAAGAAGAATAAAAATGCACAATGATTTAAAAAAACTTGCAGCCGAAAAAGCCGTCAAAGAAATTCAATCGGGAATGATAGTCGGTCTTGGCACAGGCAGCACTGTTCAATTCGCGCTTGAAATAATTGCGCAGAAAATTAAGAGCGGAGAGTTGGAAAATATTTATTGTATCGCGTCCTCAATGAGGACTGAGAAGGAAGCGAATAGACTAGGGATCCCTTTATTAACGTTTGAAGAGATCGTGAAGAGAAAATTGAAATATGATGAGGGCGGAAATAAAATTATAAATGATAAATTAAAAATTAAAAAAGTGAATTCTGAAAAAAACTCTTCGGATCCTCTCGCCTCTAGCTTTTCACCTCTCGCGGAAAACGTTCTTGCCTCTCGCCTTTCACCTCTTACCCCAATCGATCTAACGATCGATGGCGCCGACGAGTTCGCCGTAGGCGACCCCGAGCCAGCCGAGGGGGCAAAGCGGATAGATCTCATCAAAGGGGGCGGCGGTGCACTGCTGAAGGAAAAAATTTTAGCGCAGGCGAGCAGAAGATTTGTAGTTATAATAGATGAGTCCAAATTATCAGATCATCTGGGTGAAAAATGGGCTGTGCCTGTGGAAGCAATAAAATTTTCTGCGTCCGTTGAAGAAGAATTTTTAAAATCGCTGGGAGCGGAAGTAAGCAGAAGAAAAAATAGTGACGGGACCGATTATATTACAGATGAAGGGAACTATATAATAGATACGAATTTTGGGATAATGAAAGATCCGGCTAAGATTGCGAATCTATTAGATAAGCGGGCGGGAATTGTCGAGCACGGCTTATTCATCGGAATGGCGGATGAAGTGGTTTGCGCTTGTAGAAACGGGGAAGTCAGGATTATTTAGAGTAACGAGTCCCTCGATCCGCCAGGGCGGACTCGGGATAAATGACAAGTGACACGTGACAAGTTGGGGAATTGGAAAACTGGGGCTGTTGAAACGAAGTGAAAACTGAATCTGTTGAAATGTAGGAAACCTGAACCGGTTGAAATGCAGGAAAACTGGAGCTGTTGAAACGAAGTGAAAACAAAAGCAGTTGAAAAGTTGAACAACTGAAATCAAAATATTGTTGAATCGTTGAATTGATTACATGTTTAAAGCTTGAGATAAAATAGTCGATTCAACAAACATTTCATTTTTAAAATGTGTTTCAACACTTCAACAATATTTATTTTTAATTGTGATTCAACAGCTTTCCATGTGCTGCATATTCCACAATCTTCAAGGGCAGTCAAGGAATACCCCTCGGCTTCGCTCGGGATGACTCCACCTCGGCGGGGTTTTTATTGTGTAAAAAGTTGTTGAAGGGTTGAAACGATGGGAAATCTGAAGCTTGTTGAGATGTTGAATTGATTACAGAATCCTCTTCGATTAATAAGAAATTGTTGATTCAACAAACATCTCATTTTCCTATTGTGTTTCGACCCTTCAAAAAAATTAATTATTTCAGGTGATTCAACGACTTCTCATAACAGTGCATTCAATAGAATCGATTTTTCAAAATCAGTTAAGAATGATTTACAACTTCAATCATGTTGTGTGCACTAAATACTTTGAAATAATAAAGTTCATGCAGTAATATTTAGGCTCAAAGTGCATATTATAAGGAGTAAAATAATTTAAGAAGGTTGCTTCGGCTCAACGAGTCAAAGCAAATAAGCTCAGCAACCGCGAAATGTAAGTAGAAGGTTGCTTCGACTAGTCCGCCTGAGGCTCACTTATTGTTCAAATTAAGAATTGTTATTTAATATACCCCGAGCCTGCCGAGGGGCGGCCTGCTCAGCAACCGCGACAGGTATAAATATTTTTGAAAAATGTAGCGGGCACTGAGCTCAGTTGAAAAAAGTAAATTTTATTGAAAAATATTTAGTGTCGAAGTGCACGCTGTAGTAGATCGCGGTATTGCAATAATAAATATTCTATAACTAGTAACTTCAACTGGAATAATAAACCGAAATAATTTAAGTGACCGCAAAAAGTTGCTTCGACTAGTCCGCCTCCGGCGGCCTGCTCAGCAACCGCGATATGTATAAATATTTTTGAAAAATGCAGCGGGCACTGAGCTCAGTTGAAAAAAAGTAAATTTTATTGAAAAATATTTAGTGTCGAAGTGCACGCCTTGGTTAATCGAAATTCAACCATTAATAAAAGAACTTTGGTGCAAAAGTTGTTGAAACTAATTGAAAACTGAAGCAGTTGAAAAGTTGAACAACTGAAATCAAAATCATCTGTGGTGACAAGTAACAAGTCAACT
>JAKAMT010000081.1 GCA_021812705.1 Bacteroidota bacterium
CGCAGGATATAATAGGAAAAGAGACTGTAGTTACTGCAGATTCTGCCCGCACTGCAGACCGCCTTTTTTCAAAACCGGTCTCTAAAATTGAAATCTCGTCTTTGCAAATCAGTCGCGTGCCTCAAGTGCTGGAAGCAGATCTCCTTAGAACTCTTCAAACTCTCCCCGGCATTGTTCCAATTTCTGATTTTTCTTCCGCCATTTATGTACGTGGCGGCACACCTGACCAGAATCTTTTTATGGTGGACGGCACAGATGTTTACAATCCCGAACACGCCTTCGGACTTTTTTCCACTTTCAACACGGACGCAATTAAAAAGGTGGAGGTGTTCAAAGGAGGATTCGGAGCCGAATACGGAGGCCGGCTTTCATCAGTCATTAATATTACCAATAACGACGGAGACAGAAATAACTTCAAAGGGAAAGCATCTTTAAGCATGCTGGCATTGAATACAACACTTCAAACCCCGCTCGGCTCTTTCGGATCTCTTTCAGGCTCGGTGAGAAGAACTTATCTCGATCAGACATTCGCTAAATGGATAAACGAAGTGCCCGATTACTATTTTTTAGACGGTAATCTTAAAGCATTCTTTGATCTGGGCGAATCGGATAAATTGAGCGCCAGTTATTTCGGCAGCAAGGATGATTTAAATTTTCTGATCGACAAATCCCGGAACGAATCTCTCGGTTTCGATTACTTATGGGGAAATCAAACGGGCAGCCTGAACTGGAAAACTATTCTTTCCCCCAAGGTCTTCGGTAATCTTTGGCTCACCTACAGCCATTTCTATTCCGATTTTAATTTCAGTGATCTCGATTTTCTGGAACAGAACAGAATAAATGATCTTACACTGAAAGGAAGTTTGGAATATTTCTACAGCGATCAGTACAATTTTAAATTCGGATTTGAATATAAAAATGTTGACGGAGGACTGAAACAGAATTTCACCGGCGGAAAAGTCGATGTGTGGAAATACAGGAAATTGTATTCTCTATATTTATCAGCCGACTGGAATCCTTCTCCCGTATTTAATATTGAGGGAGGAATAAGAGGCGATTATTTTGTATCTGACATAAATTTTACCAACTTAGATCCCCGTCTCACAATTAAATACAGACTGAGTGAATCCTCCAATCTGAAATTATCCGCCGGAATTTATCACCAGTACGCGAACAGAATTCCGCGGCTCTTTTTCGTAAGCATCTGGACGACTGCAGATGAGTATGTTAAAGGCTCAAGTGCGGGTCATCTGGTAATCGGCTATCAGACGGCGATTGCTGAAAATATTGAACTCGAAATTGAAGGATATTACAAGAACTACAAAAATGTTTATACCTACAATCCTAATTTTCACGCCGATCTATCTCCGGAATCATACGATGAAAACAATTATCCTGTTTTCAAAAACTCAAAAGGATTATTCAACAGAGGAGACGGAAATTCAACAGGAATCGAATTTCTTCTGCGCAAAGATTCCGGTGCGTTAACAGGATGGGCGGGCTATTCGCTATCACACACAAGCTACATTATAGATCAGATAAATAACGGCGAATCTTTTGTGCCAAGACATGACAGGACACATGCAGTTACAATTGTCGCCAATTTTGATCTGAATAATTTTTTCAGAGAAATAAGCGGGGAGCCTTTTGTGAAGAGCGATAAGAGATGGAGTCTTGGAGTTAATTTCACATTCTTCTCGGGCCAGCCTATTACTTTGCCCGGCTCCGTATACATTGCAAACAATTCCCCGGATTGGGAGATCAACCGGAACAGTCTGGCAATATATCCGTCTGCAATCAACGAATTCCGTTTGCCCTATTATTCCAGGCTGGATTTCAGCCTCACCTATGAAATCCAATATGAAAAATGGTCTCTCGCACCTTACCTGCAGGTGTTCAATGCATTAAACAGAAAAAATGTCTGGTTCATTCAGTATGAAAACAAAATCGAGAACGGTGCAATTAAACAGGAAGCAAAAAATGTAAATATGTTTCCGTTTCTTCCCAGCATAGGCATACAGGTGAAATTTTAATGGATAATAATTAATGAACAAAATAGATAACGCAATAAAAATATTTTTCCTCTTGTCTCTTCTGATTATCTCTTCTTGCGGAGAAAGCGTTGTGGATGTAGGCAGAAATACTTACTCTCCCAAAATTGTAATTGATGCATACCTTTATCCTGGGCAAAAAGCAGACCGGATAAAAATCACAAGGAATATTCCGCTTAATACTACAGCTGACCCAACCGCGCTTCTGCTCCCAAACGCGGCGGTTACACTAACCGATATGCAGAGCGGCAAGACTTACAATCTCACTTTCAATACGGATAAATTTTATTTTGAAGATAAGAGCGGCGGATTGATAATCGGGTACGACAAAGATTATCTGCTCAATGTCTCTGCGGTTGTTGAAGGGAAATCTCTGAAGGCCAGCTCAGTTACGCATACTCCGAAATCCGGCTTCAGAATAATTGATGAGCAGTCAACATCGAATTCCATTCTTTACAGAGACAAAGAACCGGACGGCGCAGAAAAAAAGATCACCCTCACTTTCAATCCTTCTCCAGGAACTTCTTTCTATTTCTTTTCTATAGTTTCACTGGACGCATCCGACTCAACTTTCATCTACGACAATCCATACATTGAAGTTAAAAAAGATGATCTGCTAAAGGAGATGGATCTGTTCAAATACCGTTCTATCTGGCTGCAGAATATTAATTCGGAAGGCTCCTCCATAAAATATTTTTTTGAGTGGATAAATTTCTGGTTTTATGGAAATTACAGGATAATCGCATATGCGTGCGACGATAATTTCAGACTTTTCAACCAGACATATAAGATGGTTCAGGATTTTGACGGCAATTTTCACGAACCGCGTTTAAATGTATCCGGGGAAGGAATCGGAGTTTTCGGCTCGCTCATCGCCGATACTCTTTATATTAAGGTGAAACGATAATTTTTCTTATCTTGGAATTAAAATTTTGGCCACTTGCCCGGTTCGCTATGAGATATTTTAAATTTTTCATTATCTCTCTTTTGAGTATCGGAATTCTTTTCGCTTCCGGCTGCAGGAAGAAGAATAAAAATGAACCGGTCGAAATCTCGCTGAATGTCTACATGGTTGCTTCCGAAAGTGCAAATCTTCAGGGTAAATCGATCGGCTGCGGCGAAGTGCTTGTCCCGGTTTCAAAAACTATCTTAGTGGAAAAAAACGAGGTCGAATCTGCGATGATTGAACTCTTCTGGATGAAAGACACAGATCAACTGAAGAATTACATCAAAGGTCCCGGATTAGTTCTTGCCCAGGCGAATGTTTCGAATGGAATAGCTGAAGTTTTTATAAACGGCGATTTTTATATGACCGATACATGTTACATCAACAGAATCAGAATGCAGCTGAAAGAAACCGCTCAGCAATTTAAGGATGTAAAAGAGGTAAAAATTTTCATGAACGCGCAGCCGCTTGAAAGATATTTACAAGTTGCAGAGGACGGATTTAAGAGGTTTCACTAATGTCATGGATATATATATTAATCGCCTCTGTCTTCGAAATTTCTTGGGCAGTCGGGCTTAAATATTCCGAAGGTTTCACACGTCTTTACGCCACAATTTTTACCGTCATAACCATGATACTCAGTTATGTGTTTCTTTCATTGGGCGCAAAAAATCTTCCTATCGGTACGGCTTATGCAGTATGGACCGGAATAGGAGCGGTCGGCACAGCATTATACGGAATAGTATTCTTCAACGAACCGAGAGATTTTTTGCGTGTGGGTTTTATTTTTCTGATTGTAATTGGAATTATAGGTCTCCGTCTCACTTACAAACCTGTTTAGATGAAAAAACTATCGCACGAAGAAATATCCGCCAATAGAACAACCGTAGATAAAGTTGATTCGGTAAATAAACTGCAGGTGGTTGTTTTATTAAACAGCATACGAAGCAGTTATAATGTGGGTTCCATTTTCAGGACTTCGGACGGCGCAATGATAGAAAAACTTTATCTTTGCGGTTACACGCCGCATCCTCCTCAAAAAGAAGTTCTGAAAACTGCGCTCGGTTCTCAGGAAAGCGTGAAATGGGAATATGTAAAAGATCCCAAAGAAGTTGTGATGGCGAAGAAGAAAGAAGGATTCAAGATTTGCGCCCTCGAGCTTACCGAATCGAGCGTGCCCCATTATTCGCTTGATAAATCCGCTTTCCCGATACTGCTGATCATAGGCAATGAGATCAACGGCGTATCCCAGGATCTGCTGGATCTATGCGACTTGTCAATAGAAATTCCTCAGTATGGAATCAAACAGTCATTAAATGTAGCCGTGGCGTATGGGATAGCGGTTTTTGAATTGAGAAGAATTTTTGACATGAAATAACTTTTAATAATTGCAGCCAGATTTCAACCGCCCGCGTAAGTAAAAAAGCTTTCGCCGTTTTCTTTCTGATGAATTAAGAGAAGATTTGCCCTTACGAGTTTAATTAAAGTGCGCGAAGCGCGCCTGACCGAAATGTTGGCCTGCTTGCTCAGTTCTCTTACGGTTAAAGTCTCCTGCCTGTCAAGAAGTTCGAATACGATTTTTTCCTGCGAGCCCACTACATATTTTTCAAGCGACTTGCCGGCCGACTGGCTTTGAAGCAGTTTGATCATCTCCTTGCTTCCCAAAACGCTTTTGTCATTGATGCGGAGATACACCTGTGCCGAGTTGAGATCCAGCTGAGATTTAAAATCCTGAATTCTATGCGGTTTGATTTTGGATTCCGGGACATCGACAATCAAAAGTTCTTTCCCTTCCAATTCGATGCTTGCAGTTTCAATTACGATCGGCGGTTCGCAATACTTGGAAGCGGCTTCATTTACCAGATATATAACGCTCTTCTCGCTGTCTATTCCGTAAAGAGAGCCGTCATCATCAACGCCGAAGATAAGAATTCCGCCGCGCGTATTCGCAAATGCGATCAGTTCCTTTGCGATTTTTTCGTGAGTGGAAAATCTCTGTTTGAATTCAACACAGAGTCCTTCCCCGTTCTTGATTATTTCAATTAACTTCTTCCTGCTTACCATAAAAAATAACAGGGATTATTTTTCAGTATTGCCCGGTTTAACTTTGCCGGTATCAGGCACCGCTATTGTGCCGCCCGGTTTTTGCTTAACTGTATCGGGAATTGGCGCGATCTTTTTTACCTCGGCCGAGTCCTTCACTATTTTTCTCTTTATAGGCATATCTTTTTCAGCGGGCTCTTTTGCAGCTTCAGTTTTATTTTCCGGGGTGGAAGGTTTTTGAACAGGCTGAGCGGGAATCTCTTTTTTATTCAATTCTTCGTCCTTTTTCTTTCTTTCCGCTTCCTGTTTCTTTACTTCCTCCGCCTTCAAATCTTGTTCTTTCTTATATTCTGTGTATTTGGCAATCACTAAAGTAGCCACTTTAGTTTTTGGGTAATCATCGTTTATGATTTTGTAAGCCACTGCCGCCGAATCATACATTTTCAGATCTTTTTCATATATCATTCCGATATAATAAAGCGACTTTGGCGCGTAATCGGATTGGGGAAATCTTTTATAGACAGAACGGAAAGAATCTATTGCAGTTTTAAAATTTTTATCGAAATAAATTTTTTCTGCGGCGATATATGAAGGTTCTGCCGGATCGGCTTCTTTTTGAACAACAATTTTTTTCTCTTCCTTCTTTACCAATCCTAATTTTATTCCCGCAGCTTCGCTAAGCGGATCTTTCGGAAAGTCTTTGTAGATTATTTTATAAAGAGAATCGGCTTTCAGAGAATCGTTATGAGTCTCATAATATGTACCTAACGCGTACATCGCCTGCACGCGCACAGGTTTTCCAGGAAATTCCGTCAAAATTTTATTGAAGTAAAATTTTGCAGAATCGGGAACTTCAAGTTCCGAATAAAAAAGGCTGCCGAGATTATAATAGCTTTTAGACAAAATCGTCTTTGTAGTATCGCTGCTCAACTTAGGACGTTCCGGCTGAGTGTATTTTCCTAACCCGATCAACTGTGCGGGAGTAAAGATCAATCCTTTTTTTTGTTTCTGAATCAGCGCCAAGAGCTGCTGCTTATACTGCTGCTCCTGTGCGGCAAAATTAATCTCCTGCGTGTTAATTAAATTTGGATCAGATCTCTGAGCATCATTCATAGCTTTAACATTGGCAACATAATCTCGGTAGGCTATTGCATAATCAACTGAATCCTGCATGTACTGTTTCATGTCTGAAATATAGAGTAGATCGCGGTTCAACTTTTTTTCCTCTTCCTTGAGGCCGAAATATTTTGCGAAGTCCGATACGCGGAGAGATGCTTCAGTCTTCACTTCTCTGTTCTGCACCGACATAGATGCTTTTGTGTAATAAACGGAAGCGCTGTCATACAGCCCGAGTTTTTTATGATATATTTCACCGAGCTTGATCTGGGCATCTGCGGAAGTCGGAAGCATACGGTAAGTTGTGTCCACATCGTGAAAGATATTCAGCGCCTGATTAATTTTATTCTCATCGTAATATATTTTTCCAAGCTGGATCATCACCTGGTCGATGTATAACTTGAATTTGCCGCGATTGAGCAAATCGTTAAACGCAGATTCGCTTTCATCCATTCTTTTCAGGTCTTTCAAGATTTTAGCGGCTTCGAACCTGCTGTTGAATTCAACATCCACAGTGGGCGAATACTTTACAACTTCAGAAAAAGCTTTCAGCGCATTTTCTTTATCATTCAGAGTTAAATAAATTTTTCCCATCTGGTAAGATACCAAGGCCGAAGTTTCGTCATCTTTCGATTCTTTTAGAAAATTCATGCACTCTTCAATAGCTCCGGTCAATTCTTTGCGGAAGATCAGGAACGAAATTTTAGTTATCGATGCTTCGTTAAAAAGTTTCTCGTCCTCATTTTCAATTGCTTCAGCTTTTACCTGATCTATAAGCTTTAATCCGGCTTCAAAATCGTGAAGCTGCAGGTCTGTCTTTGCCAGCCATAATTTATTTTCGGAGGAATATTTTGTTTTTCCCAATCCGGCGAGCTCTGTAAATTTTCTCTGTGCGCGTGCATATTCCTGCTGATAGTAGAGCGCTTTTCCTGTAATGAAAAGAGCGTCGGAGAAGTAAGAAGAGTTTTTTTCATACTGAAGAATCTTGGAACATTTTTCTATTACTCTTTTGAGCGCTTCCGCAACATTTCCGCTTAACTGGGGAGATGTCCTTAAATTCCCCTGCTGCGACAAAGATTGGTTCGGATTCTGCTGGTTAAACTGATTTTGTTGATTCAATTGATTCTGTTGATTGAACTGATTCTGCTGGTTGAACTGGTTCTGCTGACCGAATTGATTCTGCTGATTGAATTGCCCGCCGAACTGATTTTGCTGTCCATACTGGTTGCCGTACTGGGAAGCGTTTTGAAGATCCTCTCTGAAAATGAAAGGATCTTTTTTCTGTAAATTGATCTCCTCTTCAACCTGGTCGAAAAGCGTTTTGGCATTGTAATAAGTGTTGAAGTAGGTTGTAAAATCTGTCCAAACCCCGCACCCGGAGAGAAGTATTAAAACTGAAAAGAAGGATGCACGCGCAAATAGTTTTTTTGCATTTCCGTGAAACATCTTTTTATCTCTTTCTTAATGATAAAATTGTAAAAACTATTATACGCTCTTCCTTTTTTTATTATAGATTAGTTATAAAGCGGACGGACCCGATTCATCCGTGCGGATCCTTATCACATCTTCGACCGGGGAGATAAATATTTTACCGTCACCCACCTGGCCGGTTTTAGCAGTCCTTAAAATTGCTTCCACGGTTTTTTCCGCAAGCGAGTCATCAACAATAACTTCTATTTTGATTTTAGGTACAAACTCTATCTGATATTCGCTGCCTCTGTAAGTTTCCTTATGCCCTTTCTGTCTTCCGTAGCCCCGCACTTCTGTAATTGTCATTCCTCT
This sequence comes from Bacteroidota bacterium, assembly GCA_021812705.1. Lineage (GTDB taxonomy): Bacteria > Bacteroidota > Ignavibacteria > Ignavibacteriales > Melioribacteraceae > Fen-1258. The sequence goes on from JAKAMT010000081.1 coordinate 7,939, forward strand.
AACACCTTCTTCCAGAAGCGCTTCTTTAACATCGTCCAATTTAAAAGGACGTATGACTGCTTCGATTTTTTTCATAGATTCCTCTTATCAGGCATCTTTACCGTGACAGTTCTTGAATTTTTTTCCGCTTCCGCACGGACAGGGTTCATTTCTTCCGGTTTTTTGTTCAACTTTAACCGGCTGAATTTTTCCTCTCTGCCCTCCCTCTTCTGAGCCCGCGGAAGAGGATTGCAATCCCAAGTTGTCAGCCGAATCTTTTATCGTCCGCATCCTTTGCTGGCCGGCCGATTTTCTCTGGACTTCGGCAGGGGCCTGAGGCCAGAATTTAAAGCAGAAGGCAACAACTTCATTGCGTATAATCTCGAGTAAATTTAAGAATAATTTATAAGATTCCCCTTTATATTCCAAGAGGGGATCTTTTTGACCGTACGCGCGCAGACCGATTCCCTCTTTGAGGTCGTCCATCTCGCGCAAATGTTCTTTCCATTTATCATCGATGACGCTAAGCACTGCGTAGCGTTCCAGGCGCGCCATCAGTTCGCTTCCGAGCATCTCTTCTTTTTTATGATAAAAATCCTTAGCGGCTTCGAGTAATTTTTCTTTAACTCCGTCCTTGCCGAGATCTTCGAATGTTTTCGGTTCAAATTTCATATCAACAAGAAGCGATTGCAGGATTTCGGAGTGGAGATTTTCAATGTCGCCTTCGTCGTAATATTTTTCAACGATGCTTGCTACAAGTTCATCCAGGTAATCAAACACTTCCCCTTTCAAACGCTCCCCTTCAAGCGCCTGGCGTCTGCGTGCATAAATCACTTCTCTCTGCTGATTCATTACGTTGTCGAATTCAAGCAGACGTTTTCTGATGGCGAAATTGTTCTCTTCAACTTTTTTCTGAGCGCGTTCAACGGAGCGGGTAATCATAGGATGCTGGATTGCCTCTCCTTCCTCCATTCCGATGCGGCTCATAATGCTTGTGATGCGGTCGCTTCCGAAGATTCTCATAAGGTCGTCTTCGAGAGAGATGTAGAATTTAGTAGTACCGGGATCTCCCTGTCTGCCCGCGCGGCCTCTCAACTGCCTGTCGATGCGGCGAGCCTCGTGGCGTTCAGTTCCAAGAATATACAAACCGCCCGCATCAACAACACCTGCTCCAAGTTTAATATCCGTACCGCGGCCCGCCATGTTTGTAGCTATTGTAACCGCGCCAGGCTGACCCGCAAACGCTACAATCTCGGCTTCGCGCTGATGCTGCTTTGCGTTCAAGACATTGTGGGCAACACCCTGCCGCTTCAGCATTCTGCTGATAGTTTCGGAAACTTCCACGCTTGTTGTACCAACCAGTACCGGACGTTTTTCTTCTTTAAGTTCTTTAATCTTTTCTATGATGGCGTTATATTTTTCGCGGCGCGTTTTATAGATCGCATCGTCTTCGTCATCTCTTATCACCGGGCGGTTGGTTGGTATTACAACCACTTCCAGTTTGTAAATTTCGTAGAACTCTCCCTCTTCCGTTTCGGCGGTACCGGTCATACCCGCCAATTTTTTATAGAGGCGGAAATAATTTTGAAGCGTGATTGTTGCTAAAGTCTGCGTGTCGCGTTCTACTTTAACATTTTCCTTCGCTTCAATCGCCTGATGCAATCCATCCGAATATCTTCTGCCCGGAAGAACGCGGCCGGTGAATTCGTCAACGATCGCAATCTTGCCGTCCTCTGTAATCACATATTCAACATCTTTTTCGAAAAGCGTGTACGCTTTAAGTAGTTGATTAAGAGTATGAATCCTGTCTGACCGTTCTGTGTATGTGTGGTAAAGTTCGTCTTTCAGTTTAAGTTTTGCTTCGGGCTGAATAGAGGAATCATTTTCTATTTTGCTTATCTCTGTGCCCAGATCGGGGAGAACAAAAAACTCTTTTGCTTCTGATGAGCCCGCGGCAAGATCTTCCCTTCCCATCTCGGTTAGATCGATTTGATTGTTTCTTTCTTCAATTGCGAAGTAGAGTTCTTCATCAATCTCGGGCATTCTCTTCGCGTTTTCCCTCAAGAATTCAAGTTCTGTCTGCTGAAGAAGTTTTTTGTATTCCGGTTCGGAGAGAAGTTTCATCAGCGCGTTATTTTTTGGAAAACCTCTGTGAGCGCGCAGAAGCAGTACTCCCGCTTTCTCCCTCTCTTTTCCGTCGGCAGAAGTCAACAACTGTTCCGCTTCTTTTACTATGGAGGCGACCAGATTAGACTGTTTTCTGAAGAGGCGTTCGACGCGCGGCTTCATTTCGTCAAATTTATGCTCGGTAGATCCTACGGGACCCGAAATAATCAAAGGGGTTCTGGCTTCATCTATAAGAACAGAATCCACTTCATCCACGATAGCGAAATTATGTCCGCGCTGCACGCAAAGACTTTTATCCGTAGACATATTATCGCGCAGATAATCGAATCCGAATTCGTTGTTCGTGCCGTAAGTTATATCGTATTCGTATATTTTTTTCCGCTGATCGGAATCCATTGTGTTGATTATGCAGCCCACGGTGAGTCCGTGAAACTTATATATTTCCCCCATCCATTCGCTGTCTCTTTTTGCGAGGTAATCATTTACGGTAACAAGGTGAACGCCTCTTCCGGTCAGCGCATTAAGATAGACCGGCAGCGTGGCAACCAAAGTTTTTCCTTCGCCGGTTGCCATTTCAGAAATTTTCCCTTTATGAAGAACAATGCCGCCCATCAGCTGCACATCGTAAGGCACCATATCCCAGTGAATTTTATTGCCAGCGGCGTCCCACGATTTACCGACTAATTTTTTGCATGTGGCTTTAACAACGGCAAACGCTTCCGGAAGAATTTCATCTAATACTTCCTCGTACCGTTTTGTAAGTTGATTTTCCAGCTCCTCGATCTCATCATAAATCTGATGCTTATCCTCGGCAAGCTGGTCATCCATCAATTTATTTTTTAATTCTGCCAGAGGTATCTGAATATCTTTGGTAGCTTCATATATGCGATTCTTGAACTCAACCGTTTTTGCTTTAAGCTCGTCTTCCGATAAGTCTTTGATTTTTTCAAACTCGACATTGATCTGCTCTACAATTGGCCAGTAATCCTTGTATGCACGCGTGTTTTTGTCTCCAAAAATCTTCTTGAACAGCGTACTTATCATCAAAATCTCCTTTTTTTTCGGCAGGCAAGTTAAATAAAGGGGTTCTGAAATGCAATGAAACCGCGGTTATGGCTTCATTTCTGCACTTCCGGAGCGTGTTTGTTCATTCTTTTTCATGCTGACTCTTTTTTCATCTCTCAAATTAATTCTTTAGTGCGATTTATTTACGCTTGCGCTATTTTAGCCTGCGGAACTTAAGAAGAGTGAGAAATTTGCAGAGCAGAAAGTTTGAATTCTCTTCCGGATTTGTAAAAAAATTGATTGAGCTGGCCGAGGGGAAGATCAGCTCGGAAATGTTTGAATCCGTTTTGGAAAGATTGAAAGAAGAGAGCGTAAAATATTTTTTTAATTCCTCATCCGAAGCAAATTTGCTGCGAATCATCTCATCTGTTTACGACCGGGCTTTTTTATTCGGCGAATTATTGAGATATCCGCACCACGCAGAAATTCTCATCGCGGTTTCGGCTAGCAGCAATTACCTCACAGATATTATTGTAAGAAACCCCGAATACCTCTACCAGATATTCGATCAGGACTATCTTTCAAATAAACCGCAATCATACGATTATATGATTGAGCTGCAGGGCCCCGATAAATTTAAATCGCTCGGAGCAAAACTGAATTTTCTCCGGCAGTTTAAGAAAAGAAACATTCTGAGGATCGGAACGGCAGATATACTCGGGATTTATGATCTTGCGGCGGTTACGGAACAGTTATCATTATTGGCTAATTCGATCATCGAAAAACTTTTTGATCTTTGCTTCGATGAAATTTGTGCAAAATATAATTTATCGGGACTTAAGAAAAATTTCTCCCTTTGTTCTCTTGGAAAACTTGGCGGTTCGGAACTGAATTACAGTTCCGATGTTGATCTGATTCTTTTTTATGACGACGATCTGCCTCTCCCGGCAGTCAATAAAGAGTACAGGGAAATTTTAACGGAGACGGCGCTTCTTTTCATTAAAGCTTCTACGGAAATTACGGATCACGGATACATATACAGGATCGATTTCAGACTGAGGCCGGACGGCAAAAATTCGGCTCTATGCAATTCTCTCTACAACTATTCCAGATATTATGAAATGCGGGGAGAGGACTGGGAAAGGCAGATGCTTATTAAACTGAACTTTCTTTCAGG
>JAKAMT010000261.1 GCA_021812705.1 Bacteroidota bacterium
GAAATTGCCAGCCGAAATTGAAGATTCCGAAATAGCCATTGTCCTGCTCAATGCGCGCATTCAGGCAGAGCCGGAAACTTTAAGAAATATTGTTGCGGCTGAATTGGACTCAATTAGCGAAAAACACCAAGTTAATTTCGAAGAGGAAAATATCTCTTACTTCCAGCCCTCGTTTCCAAATCCTACACACAGAATATTAGATTGATGAAATAATACGCGGCGGAAGCATTGGGCGCTTTTGGAATTGTATCAGCAGGGACAGGTTCGATAATTATTTACACAATATAATCCGCTTATGAAGCTTTGCTTCCAATTGTGTAACGCTTATCGTATCCATCTTCGCGTTATTCGTATTACTGAACCACCCGCAGAATAAAACTTTTTTTGATACAACCGATTGAACTACTTTCCAGCAGTAAGATGGGACGGTAACATTGCCTATCTTTTTATTGCCGAAGAAACCGCCGCAGATGATATAGAGCTTCTCTTTCTGCGACCACTCCCTTACCTTTGTTTCGATCTTCTTCCAGATTCCCCGGTTTAAATTTGTGGTTTGGGGAAGGCAGTTATAATATCTGAAAGTCTTCTCCTCTTTATCACAATCGAACGCAAAGTCCTCTGCGTTTGCTAAATGTCCCTTGTCATATTTGCTGCCGGCGTAATCGCTCTCAGCAGCGCACTGAAGTTTTGGATCATCATTTTTAAATGCGAAATGCTTTTCATCCCTGCTGCAGTCGCCGCCCCCTTTATATAAATAATAACTCACGTATGTGGGATTCCTGTATTTATTGCTGAAATTGATTTTGTAGATCCCCTTATCAATTTTTATCTGTCCGTGCGAGAGATAAGAAGCGCATAGAATGAAAAATAATATTTTAATACACTTTTTCATGAGTAGGCTGCTCCTGAAAGGATGTTATATGTACTTTATTTTATCCGTCGGAAATTTGCAGAATTTTTATGAAATGATGAACATATTTTAGCTGGATGAAATAATTAAAAGCGAGGTAGTGTCATTAGTAGAACAGGTATTGGTCCGCTCATTGCGAGATCCTTCTGATAGATTTTTTTACCCGGATTTTCATTTGAGATGAGTAACCGCGAATTATCGATCCATTCGGAATACCGGCCCCCAGTAAAAACGCTCGTCACTACTTTTGTGTACAAATTAACTATTCTTATTTCATGAACATTACTTTTTGTGTGGTTGTAAGCAATCCATTTTAAATCGGGAGACAATGAAGAGAACCATTCCGTTGCGGTAGTATCCGAAGTGAGCCTGCTTAAGTCTGAAACAGTTTTTGTTTTTGAATTATACCTAACCGAATATAGATCTGCGCCTGAGGCATCTTCCCGATGAGCTCCGCCGGTCGAATTAAGGCTCGAGGCGAAGATGATATAATAGCATTGCGAAAAAGATTCAGAACAGAAAAAATAAGAATGATGAAAGAAAATATTTTATCCATAATAAAACCTATCAAATATTATTTATAATGTTACGGCATAATTTCACACTTCAGAAAAGTTTTTACTCTCCTTTTTAATATCGGATTACCGGATCAGGCTTGTTAATTCATTCATAGAGTATCTCATCCGCAGAATATATTGTAAATTAAATTAGACCTGATAAATATTTAAGAATTAGAAATTAACCGTCCACTTTTTTTCTTGTCATCATAAGTTATAACGGAACAGGGGTCTTGTTGTGACTTGGGAGGCAGGTAATTTGCTTTACAAATTGGAGCAAAGCGGCCTTTCAGTGTTAATTAGCTAATAAAATATAAATAGAAAAGTCTAATCTGTGATTATATATGTTCTTTTTAGTTAGATAAGGTATTTTGTATGATTACAACCCATCACGAAATAATTTTTAAATTTATTTTATTTTTTCCAATAATCCTTTAACTCTTTCAATGTCGATTGTATTAAACCACTTTCCTTCCTTTTTGAAATAAGAGCCTATAATAAACGCGTCGCAATATTCGTAATATTTCCTCACATTCTCTTTGGTTATGCCCGATCCGGCCAGCACAGGAATGTTTACATTATTTTTCACAGATCTAATTTCCTGCAGTGAAGGTTCCATACCGGTAGCATTTCCTGTTATTATTATTCCGTCACTCAAAAAGAATTCCGCGGCTTTAGCCGTGTCGACAATATCAACATCGGCAGTAATAGAATGAGAGCTGTGCTTCTTTTTAATATCGGTAAAAATTAAAACATTCTCTGCGCCTATCTGTTTTCTGTATCTTAAAAGTTCACCCGCATCGGAATTAAAAGTACCCTCGTCTGCAACATGAGCAAAGACAAATCCCTCCGCGCGAATAAAGTCCCCACCCGCCGCATGCGCCGAAGCTACAGCTTCTTTATTTGCACCGGCAAGAATCTGAATTCCGGTCGGTAGCTTGATCTGTTTTTTTTATCTCATAAAGAATTATGCTCATCAATGAAGTGATTTCCGGACCGACGTTCCTGTTGAGGTACGGAACATCATGCATATTCTCTATCATCAGCACAGGAATTCCAAGCGAATGATAAAGGACGGCCTCATCAAGCGCTTTATTTACAAGTGATTTTATATTTCCGGAATATTTTGGCGTACCAGGAAGAGGATCCACATGAATCATTCCAATTACGGGTTTGTGAAGTCCAAACAGATCCATAATTTGCGGCTCCTAGCGGTCTGATTTTATCAAAACAATTATTATTAAATATAAAATAGAAATTTGCCGGATAA
>JAKAMT010000082.1 GCA_021812705.1 Bacteroidota bacterium
GATCTTTATCGCTTTATCTCTCTGCCTCCGAGTTCATTAACAATATCGTCCGCAAAACTTCCGCCGCCTGACTGGGTTGAAGTTTTATCCTCTAAATCCACCGGTTCAGCGGATTTTTTCTTTGAGGACTTTTTCCCTTTGCTCACATTTATGTTTAACTTTTTACCGAAAACTTCCGTTGTCTTCTTATCCAGATAAGCTTTGTTCTCATCAATTATATCTTCATCCTCCGGATGCTCCACTTCAAGATGTAGCTGGTCATTTGAGAATTCAACCGGACTGGCGTTCAAAAGAACAGAGGAGAAAAATAATTTTTCCGACTTCACTTGTTCGATGAATTCATTCCACTTGGAGATCACATCCTGAAAATCCATGGTCGGACTTAGTGAGGGAGAAACGAAAGATTTTATCTCCGGAACTATTACTTCTTCTTTAATAGCGGGGCGGACATTTGCAATCGGTTTATTGATCTGCTTTGTTGGAACATAACCCGGCGACGAATCCGACAGACTTGAGGGTGATGAATGAGTATCGGAACCGGTAATCTTTCCAAGCACTTCCGTTATAGTGGATGATTTTTCCAATCCGATTAGATGGCAGAGGGCTATCTCAATTTTTAATTTTTGATTTGAAGAGGATTTTAACTCCCACTGAATTTTATTCAGATAAGCCAGAATACGCAGAATATCCCCTTCGGAAAACTGATCACGGTAATCCAGATATTTTTTCTTGAACACTTCAGCTGCTTCTATAAGGTCATTATTTTTACGGATGAGTACCGTAAGTATATTTCTGAAATGCTCAATCAATTCGTTCAAAAAATCGATGTAATTCCAGCCGTTTTCATAAATGGTCTGGGAGATCTCAAATGCAGCAGAGAAATCTTTCTGCAGGATCGAATTCGAAATTTTAAAATATATCTCATCATCTATAAGATTCAGCATTTTGGCCAGAACAGCAGAGTCGACATTTTTTCCGCTGAAAGAGATTGCCTGATCGAAAAGACTTTGAGCATCCCTTAATGCACCGTCTGCTTTTCTTGCAATCAAAGTGAGCGCTGTATCATCTATACTGATCCCTTCCGAAGCTGCAATCTCCATCAGAAGTTTCTTCATAGTTCCCATTTCAATTCTTCGAAAATCGAATCTCTGGCATCTCGAAATTATAGTAAGCGGAACTTTGTGGATATCTGTTGTTGCAAAGATGAAAACGGTATGTTCAGGAGGCTCTTCCAAGGTTTTCAGCAGAGCATTGAACGATTCCGTTGTGAGCATGTGAACTTCATCTATAATATAAACTTTATAAACACCCTTTGTAGGCGCGTACTTTACGGATTCTCTTAAAGTTCTGATCTCCTCAATTCTTCTGTTCGATGCACCGTCTATCTCGATAATATCAAGAGACTGGGAATTGGCAAATGAGAGACACATTTCGCATTCGTTGCAGGGCTCGCCCTCTTTTGAATTTGTGCAATTAAGAACTTTTGCCAAAATTCTTGCAGTCGTGGTTTTGCCCACTCCGCGCGGTCCTGCAAAGAGATATGAATGGGCGACGCGGTTGTTTAGAATGGCATTCTTCAAAGTAGTTGTTATATGTTCCTGCCCTACCACATCTTTAAAAGTCTGCGGGCGCCACTTTCTCGCAGTTACGACAAATTTTATCTGTTCGGTCATATTCTTATCAATTCGTTTTGTAAAATTCTATTCATTAATAACCAATTATCAAAAATCAAAATACAAATAAGCACCAATAAATAATTTCCCAAAATCAATCCTTTATTTGATTTTGAAACTTATTTGTTATTTGATTATTGGTTCTTGAAAATTAAGATCTAACCTAGCAACTAAATTTGAACAAATTATTTCCAAATATTTTTTATCTGTCTCGTTAAATGCGGCCAGATTATAACTGTCCAAATCGAGGACTCCGGAAATTTTTTCTCCGGATTTTAATGGGACAACAATTTCCGAACGGCTTCCGCCGTCGCATGCAATATGTCCCGGAAATTTATCAACATCTTCCACAATAATTGTTTCTCTTTTCTGCAACGCGGTGCCGCAGACGCCTTTGCCGAAATCTATAATTGTGCAGGCCACTTTCCCCTGAAACGGTCCCAGGTATAGTTTATCTTCTTTGTTCAGATAAAAACCAACCCAGCTGATTTTATCAAACGCGTCTTTCAATGCGGCAGTAAGATTAGAAAGATTGGAAATTATCGGTTCGTCAGGATTGATAAGCGCGTGGATTTGACCGGTGAGCGATTTATAGATTTCTTCATCGGAAAGATTTTTATTTATTTCAACCGCAACGCTCATCTCTTTCCTTTCTTACTTTTGGATCTGGATGAAGTTTTCTTTACTTCAAAGAGATAAGGTATTGCCTCCTTGATCAGAACTATCGGAACAATTTTCAAACCTTCCTTAACTTCATCCTTTATTTCGGCAAGATCCTTTTCATTTTCTTTTGGAATAAGGACCGTGCTCATTCCGTTTCTTCTTGCAGCCAGAAGCTTTTCATTCAGTCCGCCGATAGGAAGGACTTTGCCTCTGAGTGTGATTTCACCGGTCATGGCTACATCATTTTTTGCGGGTTTGCAGCTTAACGCAGAATACATTGCCATTGCCAAGGTAATTCCGGCGCTGGGCCCGTCTTTGGGGATAGCACCTTCCGGAAGATGTATATGAATCTCTTTCCCTTTTGCAAAGGCAGGATCCAGGCCAAATTCTTTTGCATTAGAGCGGAGATAACTTAAAGCAGCCAATGCGGATTCTTTCATCACATTCCCAATTTGGCCTGTGATGGTCAATTTCTCCGCTCCGTTCATCACAGTCGCATCCACCTGCAGAATTTCTCCGCCCACGCTGGTCCATGCCAGTCCCGTTACGCTGCCTACGCGCAATTCTTTATCTGCTTTCTGCGAACGGAATTTAGGAACGCCTAGAAATTTTTCTATCAATGGAGGATCGATTACAAAATTCTTTTTAGATTTTTTGTGCTTTCCGTTTTCGGAATTTTTGAATACGATATCCCGTGCCGACTTTCTCAGAACGGAAGCTATTTCGCGTTCAAGATTTCTGACTCCTGCCTCGCGGGTGTATTCGTTAATAATTTTATTAACGGATTCGTCCCGGAACTCCACATTATATTTCTCTAGTCCATGTACATTAATTTGTTTCGGTATTATATGCCGTTTAGCTATCTTATTTTTTTCATGTTCAAGGTAGCCGGGCAGTTCAATTATTTCCATCCTGTCCTGCAATGGAAGTGGAATATTGTAGCGCACATTTGCGGTAGTGATGAACATTACCTGCGAGAGATCGTAATCGATATCAAGGTAATGGTCGTTGAAAGTATGATTCTGCTCCGGATCCAGAACTTCCAGCATGGCACTGGAAGGATCGCCGCGAAAATCCATGCTCATTTTGTCAATCTCATCAAGCAGCATCACAGGATTAATTGTTTTTGCTCTCTTCATCGACTGAATAATTTTTCCCGGCATGGAGCCGATGTATGTTCTTCTGTGACCGCGTATTTCGGCTTCATCGCGCACGCCACCAAGCGAGATGCGGACAAAATTTCTCCCGAGGGCACGAGCGATCGATTTGCCGAGTGAAGTTTTACCAACGCCGGGAGGTCCAACGAAACATAAAATCTGTCCGCGCATATTCTTTACTAAATTGAGGACTGCGATATGTTCAACTATTCTTTCCTTCGGCTTATCCAATCCATAGTGGTCCTCGTCCAAAATTTTGCGCACATTTTTAATGTCTAAATTATCTTTTGTTTTTGAGTGCCACGGTACATCAATTAGCCAGTCCAGATAATTTCTTATAACTGTGGATTCCGGAGAACTAGGGGGAGTTTTCTTAAGCTTGTTGAATTCTTCAATTGCTTTTTCAAGAACAGGTTTAGGCATTTTCGCTTTATCGATTCTCTCTTTCAATTTTATAAAATCCGGCGAAGTCTCTTCTTCTTCTCCCAATTCATCCTGCAAAATTCTTATCTGTTCCTGAATGATAAATTTTCTTTGAGTCTTCTGAATATTATCCTGTACCTTCCCTTCTATCTCTTTTTCGATCTTTAAGATTTCGATTTCGGAATTAAGAAGCCGGATCACTTCGAAGAGCTGTTCTTTTAAGGAGAATTTTTGGAGAATTTTTTGTTTTACTTCTATCTGCTGATTAACATTAGCTGCGACGTAAAATAATTTTCTGTCCGGTTCGTCTATGCTTTCGAATGAGTTTATAGCCTCGGGCGGGATCGATTTGTTAATCTTCACATACTCTTTGAAAAGATTTGTCATCTGTCTTAACAGCGCATTCAATTCCCGCTTGTCTTCGTGAGTTGGAGTTATTACTTCTATTTCCGCTTCAAAGAAATTTTCTCTTTCCGTGTAAGAAACAATTCTGCCCTGAATAATTCCGTCAACCAAGATTTTAAGAAGACCGTTCGGCAGTTTAAGGATCTGGATGATTTTTGCAATGGTACCTTCCGCGTATATGTCATCTTTTGTGGGCTCTTCCACAGTCGATCTTTTCTGCGCTGCCAAAAAGATATATTTTGAATTATCGAGAGAGAAATTTGCCGCACGAATAGACTGTTCCCGTCCAACTAATACAGGAAATATCATGTATGGAAATATCACATTATCACGTAAAGGCAGAACAGGCAGAACGCGCGGTATATTTTCGACCCCCGAAATCTCTTCGCTTAATTTAATTTTTGATTCACTCATCAGGTTAAAAACTCCGTAATTGATTCACATCCAAAATATACCAATAAATAGAGGGGCTATCAAGAAACAGAATTTTGCTCTTTCCCGCCCGTAAACGACTAAAGGAATCGAGTAAAGATTTTTTCCGATAAATCAGAAGATTGGAAGGAAGTTTTTTATTTTTACATCCGTCAGACAATAATTGAGAAAATGATGATAGATAAAGTAGTTGAGATAGCAAGGGAGGCGGGAACAGCAGTTCGAAAGGGCTTCGGTAAAAAACATTCTCTGGAATATAAAACAAATCTTTCCAATTTTGTTACGGAGACGGATAAAGAATCGGAGAGAATAATAATCGATTTTGTTAAAAAAGAATTTCCGTCTCACTCTGTACTGGCAGAAGAAAGCGGAGAACACAGATCATCCTCAGAGTATCTTTGGGTAATAGACCCGCTTGACGGCACTTCAAATTTTGCACACGGGCTTCCTATCTTTTCCGTTTCAATCGGGGTTCAGAAAAATGGAGAGACTATCTGCGGCGCTGTGTATGATGTGATGCGGGATGAAATGTTTTACGCGGAAATGGGAAGCGGCTCATATTGCAATTCTGAAAAACTATCTGTAAGTAAAAATGATGATCTGAAAAAAAGTATGCTCGTAACGGGATTTCCATACGACATCTCTGAAAATCCTGATTTTGCGATGGAAAGATTCAACGCGTTTTTGAAAGAGGCGCGGGCAATAAGAAGATTGGGTTCTGCAGCAATAGATTTTTGTTATGTGGCATCAGGTGTATTTGACGGTTTTTGGGAGGTATCTCTTAATTCCTGGGATGCTTGCGCCGGCTCTCTTATTGTTGAAGAAGCCGGGGGAGTAGTTACTGATTTTAACGAAAAAAGGATTACGAAAGGAACAAAACAATATTTGGCTTCAAACGGGAAAGTGCATCAGGCAATGATTGATATTCTTAAAGCCGTGTCCAATATTTAGCGGTCTCAGATGATTTACCGGCATTCTTCCGCTATTCGCCGATTTTTCTTTTTTGACGCCGTTGATATGGTTTATTTTCCATCTGCTTTAAAGAAAAAAAACTAAGAACTGAAATAATTAATTTGCGTCTAACAAAGCGGAATAAATTCCGTCTTCGTCATCAATTCATTAAAAGGGTAATAATGTGGAAACACAAAACGCAGATCTTTCGTCTTTGAGAATCGACCGTAAAAGCGAGCTTAAAGATCCGGAACGAAAAGGAAAATTGATAAGGACAATTTTGATTACGGCTGGGGCAATTGTAATAATCGGCGTTATCTATTTTGGATGGAAATCCGTCACAAATCCGTCCGTTGAAGTTAAACTGGTTACAGCCGTTCTTCAATCTCCCTCTCAGTCAAACGCCGTCTTAACCGCAAGCGGATACGTTGTTGCGCAAAGAAAAGCGGCGGTGGCATCTAAAGGAACAGGCCGATTGGTTTATCTTGGCGTTGTTGAAGGAGACCGCGTTATGAAAGATCAGATAATTGCCAGAATTGACGACAGCGATATAAAAGCACAGTTAGATCAGGCTAAGGCAAATCTGAAATTAAGCGAGGCGGATCTGGTAGATGCTGAGAATAATCTGAAACGACAGAAACAATTGCTAAGCTCAGGCTCATCTACATCGATGGAATTCGATGCGGCCCAGTCAAGGTACAATAGGGTAATAGCATCAATCGAGGTTTCCAAAGCCATGCTAAATGGAGCCGAAGTCGCTATGGAAAACACTCTTATCCGCGCTCCGTTTAACGGAACAGTTTTAACAAAAAATGCCGATGTCGGAGAAGTTGTTGCCCCGCTGGGCGCCGGCGCAAATTCAAAAGCCGCAGTAGTGCTGATGGCAGATATGACTTCTCTTCAGGCTGAGATTGATGTTTCAGAGTCGAATATCGAAAAGATAAAGATCAACCAGAACTGCGAAATCAGATTGGATGCTTATCCGGATCAAGCTTATCAAGGTTATGTTTCAAAGATCGTCCCGACCGCAGACCGTTCAAAAGCCACGGTAATGGTAAAAGTTGGATTTAAAAATGCGGATCAGCGTGTTCTGCCCGAGATGAGCGCAAAAGTGATTTTCCTCAACGAGTCGAATGAAAAATTAAGCATGGATGACTCAAAACAATTTTTGGTGGTTCCTCAATCGGCAGTAGCTAAAAGAAATGATAGAAAAATTGTTTTCGTAGTCAGAGACGATAGGGCATTTCCTATTGATGTAACAACCGGGAGAGAACTTGGATCTTTTGTAGAGATAAAATCGGGGCTGCTGAACGGAGACAGAGTAATTGAAACTGCCGACGATAAAATAACGGAAGGCCAAAAAGTTTCGATCAAATAAAAGTTTTCTGAATTGAAGGAGCAAAAATGGAACCTATTATTCAAGTGAAAAATGTTTCAAAATCGTATTGGAGAAACAGTTTAGAAATTCCTGTGCTTCACGATATCACTTTAAATGTGGAAGATGGAGAATTTCTTGCACTCATGGGACCATCCGGTTCCGGAAAAACAACTCTTCTCAATCTGATTGCCGGAATAGACAGGCCTTCCCAGGGTGAATTAAATGTTGCCGGTACGGACATTTCCAAATTAAACGAATCGGGTCTGGCTAAATGGCGTTCTGCAAGTGTGGGATTCGTATTCCAGTTTTATAATCTGATTCCGGTTCTCACCGCTTATGAAAATGTTGAACTGCCGCTCTTGCTGACCAAACTTTCAAGAGCGGAGAGAAAAAAACACGTTGAGGCCACTCTGAATATAGTAGGACTCGGCGACCGAATGAATCATTACCCGAAACAACTCTCCGGAGGACAGGAGCAGAGAGTCGCCATTGCACGCGCTATTGTTACGGATCCAGTAATACTCGTTGCCGACGAACCGACGGGAGACCTTGACAAAAATTCTGCCAAGGAAATATTAACTCTTATGACAAGATTGAATAAAGAATTTAAGAAAACGATTGTAATGGTTACGCACGATCAGCATGCCGCGGAGAGAGCTACACGCCTTCTTCATCTCGAAAAAGGGGATTTGATCTAAGGAGACGATATGAAAGTATTTAAATTAATTTTTAAAAACGCACTTAGACATAAACTGAGAACATTTCTTACAATTCTCGGAATATCCATCGCGGTGATTGCATTCGGCCTTCTGAGAACAGTGGTTACTATCTGGTCTTCGAGTGTCGATGCCGCCGGCGCCGACCGTTTGATTACTCGTCAATCCGTATCATTTATATTTCCTTTACCTTTAGCTTACAAACCCAAAATTGAGATGATTCAAGGTGTAACGAAAGTTTGCGGGGGCGTATGGTTCGGTGGAGTATATAAAGACAAAAGTAATTTCTTTGCAAGAAGCGCATACGATGATAATATGTTTGAAGTTTATCCTGAGTTTGTTGTAGCGCCAAAAGAATTTGATGAATACAAAAAAACAAGGAACGGTTGTGTAATAGGTTCCGGTATAGCCCAGCAGTATAAACTTAAAGTCGGCGATCAGATGGTTTTAGACGGGGATATTTTTCCCGGGAGATGGGAATTTGTTGTCTCCGCAATTTATAAACCGAAGAATAAAAATACAGATGCCACTCAAATGTTTTTCCATTTCGATTATCTGAACGAAAGAGTAAAGCAGGAATATCCGGGAAGAGGCGATATGGTCTTCTGGTATGTAGTGCAGATAAATGATCCGGCAAAATCCGCGCAGATTTCAGAACAGATAGATTCAATATTTAAAAATTCAACAGCGGAAACGAAAACGGAAACCGAAAGAGCATTTACTCAGAGCTTTGTTGCGGCATCAAGTGCAATAATCACAGCTATGAATTATATGTCTTATGCGATTATTGGCATAATAATGCTTGTGCTTGCCAATACTATGATAATGTCTGCCCGCGAAAGGACAAGGGAATACGCCGTGTTTAAAACTCTCGGCTATTCCGCATTCCATCTAACCGGTTTGATACTCGGAGAATCGCTTTTGATCTCGTGCATCGGCGGTGGAGTTGGAATTGCGCTTCTATATCCGATTGTTGCAGGATTTGAACAGGTAATGCCGAAAGGATTTTTCCCATTCTTCTTTATTGAACCGGTTACCGTAATTCTTGCTACCGGCTCAGCCCTGCTGATTGGTGTGCTTGCGGCTGTATTTCCTATTCACAAAGCGCTCAATACAAAGATTGTGGACGGTTTTAGATTTGTAGGTTAACGGATAAATAAAAATTTTGAAATGATTATTGCAGGCAGAAAAGTTTAGGTGAGAAAATGAAAATACCATTTAAGTATGTAACCAGAAGTTTCAGAACCAGAAAATTAACAACCGGAATAACCGTTACCGGAATTGCATTGGTGGTTTTTGTATTCGCCGCGGTTCTGATGATGGCTTATGGTGTAGAAAAAACTTTGGTTGCAACCGGAGCGCCGGATAATGTATTAGTATCAAGAAAAGCTTCCTCCGGAGAAATATCCAGCATTATAGGCGGGGACACGAGGAATGTTATCAAAACTCTTCCATTCATTGCAACAGCGGATGACGGAAAGCAGATTATTTCGGAAGAACCGGTTGTTGTAATAAATCTGGAAATTAAAAAAGGAGGACTGAGCAATATTACTGTAAGAGGAGTATCCCAGGAAGTTACTCTTCTTCGTCCGCAGGTAAAAATTATAGAAGGAAGAATGTTCAATCCGTCTTTGAGAGAATTGATTGTGGGAGAGGCAATTTCGAAAAAATTTCTCGGCGCCGAAATTGGGAGCAAAATAAAATTTGCGGGAGATTACTGGACGGTCGTCGGAAGATTTGAGGCAAACGGAAGCGGATTCGATTCCGAGATCTGGGGAGATTCAAATCAACTGCTCAATGCATTCAACAGGGCAAATTCGGTTTCTACGGTAACATTTAAACTAAAAAACATAAATGATTTTGATCAGTGTAAACGCGCATTTCAAACAGACAAACGGCTTAATCAGTTTGAACCGAAAATAGAACAGAAATTTTTTGAAGAACAATCGGAATTTATGTCGACATTTATCCGGGTTCTGGGAATATTTATAACCGTGATCTTCAGTATCGGAGCGGTTATCGGCGCAATGATCACAATGTACGCTGCAGTCGCAAACAGGACAGTTGAGATTGGAACAATGCGCTCACTCGGTTTCGCAAGAAGAAGCATACTATTGGCTTTTCTGACCGAATCATTTTTAATTTCCATTACCGGTGCGGCGGTAGGACTTTTTTTAGCAAGTTTTCTTCAATTTTTTACAGTTTCAACTTTAAATTTTACTTCATTTGCGGAACTCTCATTTTCATTTGCCCTCTCTCTGAATATTGTGATAACTTCGTTCATTTTTGCAATATTAATGGGCTTTTTGGGCGGTTTTCTCCCCTCGGTTAGGGCAGCCCGGCTGAATATTGTCAATGCCCTAAGAGGCGGTTAGACATTTTAATAAGAGCTTTTAAATTTGCGGCATGGGGCTTGTTTTCCTATTTTTGCAAGCCAAATGTCAAAGAAAATTATCATAGCAATAGACGGTCCCGCCGGTTCAGGTAAAAGTACTGCTGCTAAAAACATTGCGTTAAAGCTCGGATTCACATATATGGATACGGGGGCGATGTACCGGGCAATAACTTTTCTTGCGATTCGTAACGGAATAGCCGACAATATTCCCGCCGTCATTAAATTGGCAAGAGGAATTGATCTGAATCTTAAATCTGAAAATGGTGTGACAAGAGTCTTTGTTGACGGCGAAGAATTGACGGAACAGATAAGAACCGCAGAAGTAAACGCAAAGGTTAGTGATATAAGCAGAATCCCTGAAGTTAGAAGCGAACTTGTTAAGATTCAGAAGAAAATGGGAGAGACAGGAAATATTGTAGCTGAGGGAAGAGACGTAACCACTGTCGTATTTCCTGAAGCCGATTTGAAAATTTATCTTACCGCTTCAATTGATGTTCGTGCTAAAAGAAGATTGCATGATTTTGAGGAGAAAAATATTTCAATCTCTTTAGAAGAAGTAAAAGAAAATTTATTGAAGAGAGATAAAATTGATTCGGGAAGGGAAGTATCTCCCTTGAAAAAAGCGGAAGACGCACTGGAATTTGACAACTCCGCTCTTACTCCGGAACAGGATTTGGATTATCTGTTGCAGCAGATAAAAGAAGTTCTTAAAAAGAATGAAAATAAATAACCATCACAAAAAACTAATGTAAAACTAAACCAAAACTGATGCTTCTTTATTGATGGGTAAAGCAGGCAGACAGCGTTTTAACAGCAGGAGTTCTGATGTTTGAACAGGAAAAAGATGCCCCTAAAAAGACATCTAAAGTAAAAAAGGACAGATTCATCAATGCAGATGAATACTCTCCGGAAGATTTAAAAGAATTATCCAAACTTTATGCAGATTCTTTCCGCGAATTTAAAGAAGGTGAAATAGTAGCAGGAAAAATCGTCGGCATAAACGCAGACAACGTAGTTGTTGACGTCGGCTTCAAGTCTGACGGCTCAATTTCGAAATCGGAATTTAATTCAACAGATGAAATTAAAATCGGCGAAACTGTCGATATCGTTATCGAAAGCGTTGAAGACGAAGACGGTAATTTAATTCTGTCTAAGAAGAGAGCGGACTTCCTTAAAATTTGGGGAAGAATTATGGACGCTTTCGAGAATGAAAAAATCCTTGCCGGAAAGATTCTTAAGAGAATCAAAGGCGGTATGGTTGTGGACCTTATGGGAATTGAAGCATTCCTGCCCGGTTCTCAGATCGATATACGTCCCGTGCGAGATTTCGATGCGTTCGTCGGCCAGACAATGGATTTCAAGATTGTAAAAGTTAATGTTCCTACAGAAAATATTGTTGTCTCTCATAAAGTACTCATCGAAGAAACTATCTCGGATCAGCGTAAAGAAATTCTCGATAAGCTTGAGAAAGGTCAGATCCTCGAAGGTACCGTTAAAGCAATTACGGATTTCGGTGTGTTTATCGATCTGGGCGGCGTGGACGGACTTGTGCATATTACAGACTTGAGCTGGGGCAGAATTAATCATCCTAGCGAAGTGGTTAAACTTGATGAAAAGATTAAAGTTGTTGTTACAGATTTCGAAATGGAACGCAAGAGAATTTCTCTGAGTCTCAAACAGCTCCTGCCTCATCCATGGGAAAAAATTGAAGACAAACTGAAGATCGGAGATAAAGTTTCCGGCCGTGTTGTATCTCTTACAGATTACGGCGCTTTTATCGAAATCGAAAAAG
>JAKAMT010000262.1 GCA_021812705.1 Bacteroidota bacterium
AGGCAATTTATTACTTGTGCACTACTAAAAATCTTAATTTAGCAAACGAAAGCGATGTTGTTCTTTTTGGCGAGCAGTTTTTTGATGCAAAAGGAAATTTTGCGGATCTGACAACAAATCAAACAAGAATATTTTACGATCTGCAGAAAAACAAAAAAAATTTTTTCTTAGATGAAAAACAGATATACAACGCTTCGTCTGTAATTGGAAAATTCCCGATAGTAACCCTGGTCCAATCGGATCACGCAATTACACAGGGCGCGCCGGCCGAACGCAGGCGCTTTGTTGATTCCGTTATTTCACAGTCAAGCCACGCTTATTTAGAGATGCTTTTGGAGTACAATAAAACATTGAGGCAGCGATCATCGCTTTTGTCTCAAATTAAAGAAGCGCGAAATGTAAATTTGTTCAGCCAACTGGATGCATGGACGGAAGCATTAATTTTGACCGGATCGGAAATTATTAAACAAAGAATCCGTTTTGTAAAAGAATTTAACTCTTATCTCTCGCAGGCGTATAATAATATAATCGAAAAGATGGAAGATCCTTCCGTACATTATGATTCTATTTCCGGAATAAATGAAGAAAATGCCATGGTGAAGTTCAGAGAAGAGCTTGAAATTTTACGCGAGGATGAATTACGGCGCGGAACAAATTTAGCGGGACCCCACAGAGACGATTTTATTTTGTCTATCAACGGTCTTGAATTAAAACGCTTCGGATCCCAGGGACAGCATAAAACTTTTCAAATAGCATTACGGTTCGGACAGTTTTTTTTCATAAAAGAAAAAATTGGAAAGACGCCGATATTTCTGATGGACGATGTATTCGGAGAATTGGATACGTACCGCGCGGGAATGATAAGCAATTATCTTTCGAAGATCGGGCAAGCGTTTATAACTATGACTGATCTGACCAAGATAGAAAGCCTGAATATAGGCGCGGAGAACATTTTAATAAAAGTCAGCAATGGCAAAGCGACGCACGCATAACAGCTTCAAAACGATCGAAGAGGTGCTTAATACGGAGCCGGATTTTATAAACCTCAGGGAATCGCTTAAAAATTACGATGTGGTGGATGAGTTTGATATAATTTTTCCGGAGCTGAAATTAATTGCCCGGCCCGTTAAGGTCGAAAAACAAATTTTGTTTTTGAAAGTTGAAAATTCGGTTTGGAAGAGCGAATTGAATTTGAGAAAGAATCTTATAGCCGAAAAAATCAACAAGCATTTCGGCAGACCGACAATAAAATCAATTAGATTTTTGTAGAGAAGGAATAAAAAGCAATCATGGCTAAAGAAAAAGAAAACACGAACGGAAATTCTCACGAAGAATATAATGCCAAGAGTATTAACGTTTTAAAAGGACTCGAGGCGGTGCGCAAACGCCCCGCTATGTATATAGGCGATATCGGTTCGCGAGGCCTTCACCACCTTATAAACGAAGTCGTAGACAACAGTATAGACGAAGCGTTGGCCGGGTATAACGACAGAGTTGTTGTTACAATCCACAAAGACCAAAGCGTAACCGTGGAAGACAGGGGGCGCGGCATTCCTGTTGATCTTCATCCGGAAGAAAAAAAATCGGCACTTGAAGTGGTAATGACCGTTCTGCATGCCGGCGGAAAATTCGACAAGAATTCCTACAAGGTTTCCGGCGGACTTCACGGCGTCGGCGTTTCTGTTGTTAACGCCCTTTCGGAATGGCTTAAGGTTGAAGTAAGAAGAGACGGAAAGATTTATTCGCAGGAATATAAACGCGGAATACCGAAAGCCCCCGTTAAACAAATCGGCACTTATAAAGGGGATAACACGGGAACAAAAACTACGTTTTTGCCCGACAAAGAAATTTTCAAGACGACAAAATATCATTTCGATACCGTCGCAGAAAGATTAAGAGAGCTGGCATATCTCAACAAAGAAGTTACAATGACTCTTCGCGATGAATCCGACGGAGCCGAAGAGGTTTATAAATTCAAGGGCGGACTTGTAGATTTTGTAAAATACCTTGACGAAAACCGATCTCCTATTCACAAACCGGTTTACATCGAGGGAGAAAAGGATAATGTTCCTGTTGAAATTGCGTTTGAGTACAGCGAATCTTACTCAGAGAATGTTCACTCTTATGTAAACAACATCAACACCGTTGAAGGAGGAACTCACCTAGTCGGTTTTAGAACCGCGCTTACAAGAACATTTAACAATTATGCATACAAGAATGGAATTATAAAAGACAGCAGTAAAATTTCTTTAACCGGAGATGATTTCAAGGAGGGCTTAACCGCCGTAATCTCCGTTAAGGTAATGGAGCCGCAGTTTGAAGGGCAGACAAAAACAAAGCTTGGAAACGGCGAAGTAAAATCTGCTGTCGAAACTTTAGTTGGTGAAAAATTATCAGAATTTTTGGAAGAAAATGCTTCGGTCGCGAAAAAGATCATCGATAAATGTATGAGGGCTGCAGAAGCGCGCGAAGCGGCAAGAAAAGCGCGTGAACTTGTGAGAAGAAAAAACGCTCTCGATTCTATGCACCTCCCCGGTAAATTGGCCGACTGTTCCATCAACGATCCGGAGCATTGTGAGGTTTATATTGTTGAGGGAGATTCTGCGGGCGGCTCGGCAAAGATGGGGCGCGACAGACGGTTTCAGGCAATACTTCCCATAAAAGGAAAAATATTAAACGTTGAAAAAGCAAAGATTAATAAAATACTTGAGAACGGAGAGATACAGGC
>JAKAMT010000263.1 GCA_021812705.1 Bacteroidota bacterium
GTTGCAGAAACAAAAAATGGTGCAAGAAGAAAAAAGAGTTTGCATTTCATACAGCAGTTTCTCCAGTAGACATTAATGTTAAAATTTATCAACATTCAAATTTAGTACCAGATTCGATTCAGGAATAATCTGATTTTTTGTAAGATTCAGGCGTGCGGATTATAACGCAGAGATACTTTTTATCATGATGATAAAAATAAATTATCAATTAAATAATTTATTTGAGTCCCAATTCTTTGCTCATCCTGTAAAAATTAGATGGAGCCAGTCCTAGTTTTTTTGCCGCTTCAGAATCCGAGTCGGAATGGTTTCTTATGTATTTGAAATATTTTGTCCTGAATATTTTTTCCATCTCTTTCAGAGGAAGCGATTCTCCATCAGAGCTGAAATTGACTGAATCGTTATAATTAATTGTGGCGCTTGACGGACGAATGCTTAACGCGCCGCGGACTAACTGGGGCGTAATAACATTTTCATCTATAAACAGAAGGCGCTGAACCAGATTTTTCAATTCTCTCACATTGCCGGGCCATTCATACTCGGTAAGAATTTTCATCGTCTCATCTTCCAGAAACGGTTTCTCCCTTCCCATGTCCAAAGCAAATTCATTCATAAAATTTTCGATAAGTAATGGAATATCGTCTTTCCTTTCAGCAAGCCTGGGAACCTGAATTGGAACAACATTCAGCCTGTAATAGAGGTCTTCCCTGAATTTTTTATCCCTTATTTCATCTTCAAGATTTCTGTTGGTAGCGGAGATAACGCGCACATCCACTTTGACTTTTTCCGTTCTGCCTATTTTTTCAACTTCGCCTTCCTGCAATACCCGCAGTAATTTAACCTGCGCGGATAATGGAAGCTCTGAAATTTCATCCAGAAAAATCGTTCCGTTATTTGCGATCTCGAATAATCCGGGTTTGCTTTTTTCCGCTCCTGTGAAAGCGCCTTTCTCATATCCGAATAGTTCGCTTTCAATAAGCGCGTCCGGAATGCCGCCGCAATTGATGGGAACAAAATTTTCGTATTTGCGAGGACCGTTGTAATGCAAATTATAGGCAATCAGTTCTTTGCCGGTGCCGGATGAACCTGTAATCAGAATTGGCACATTGCTTTTGGAATATTTTTCAATCTGAGATCTCATTCTGACTGCGGTTTCCGAATCTCCGATTATTTTTTTATTTGCCAGGAGGTCTTCCACATTCCTGTTCAGTTTTTGATTCGACTTCTGTTTATCGCGCAGAAGTTTCTTTCTTTCATAAGCGTTGATGATGCTCAGAATAAAATCGGTCGGCTGATAAATATAATTTTCTATATCTCCCGGATATTTTGTGCAATACCAGAACGCGCCTGCTTCAATTAAACGGTGCGCGAATTCATAATCCGTGATATTGATAGTCATTTTGGTAATCACAATGATCTGAACATATGGGTCGCAGTCTTTTATTTTCTTAATGAGCTGCTCGCCGCGTAATCCGCCTGCAATCTGAAAATCCATGATTACTACATCATAAAGATATTTTTTCTTCTCCAGAAGCTCGATGGCCGATTTGCCGTCGGAGACTAAGTCGAGAATTGTGATCCGGTCCGAATATGGCCGCAACGTATTCTCAACCCTTCTCATGTCAAAATCCTCATCTTCAATTAGGAGGACTTTAATTACTTCATCTTTCGACATAATTTTTCTCCGGTCAGTTCGGGATAGTGATTGTAAATCTGCAGCCGCCTTCCGGACGGTTTTCCACGTCTATATCCCAGCCGCATCTCAGTTTAGAAATTTGATAAGCAATATAGCAGCCGTATCCTGAATTTGACTGGCCGCCTGATTTTGTTGTCACATTTTCCAAAAATAATTTTTTAACGCCTTGTTCATTTTTTTCCAATAGTTCAGTCTGTATTCCCCTTCCGTTATCCGATATGCTAAGGAGCGTTAAGTTTTTTTCGGAGAGATAAGAAGTATTAATTTCTATTAAAAGTTTTTTATCGCCGCCGTGATCAATACTATTCTGCACTAACGGTTCAAGCGCTTCCCAGACCACAAACTCGTTCACATTTATAGGCGGGATAGATTCGTCCAATTTCATTTTTATTTCAAATGAATGCGATTGCCGGACAGTCCTGTTGAATATATTTTCTACCATAAATTTAATTACTTCATTAAGGTCCGTTCTAAAGAGCGGATTGCGTATAGTCTGAATAGGCGGGTCGTACCACTTCATATCGTAAATCACTCTGGAGATAAAATTAGAATAGCGTGTCACACGCTGCTTTACTTCGTTCATATTCTCCGGCGTCAAAGTTCTGAGATCATCTTTAATAAATCCCATAACTTTTTCCGCTTTATGATGCGTGTGATAAATTCTTTTCGTAAACATCGCTTCTTTTTCATGATCGAGCTGCTTCTTAATGCTGCCCTCGTGTTCTTCAAGCAGAAGCTGCTGCGCTTCGTCCCTCTCCTTTACGGTATAGGTGGATGCATAATACATCGCCAGCAGTCCAAGTAAAAATAAAGCGGAATAGATAATGGAAGTTTCCTCATAGTTGGAAACAATTTCACGCTGTATGAAAGAGACGTCTGCCGTATTGCGCATATAAAGTGCGCCTACAAATTCGCCGCGCGGCACAAACGGAACAAATATGTGGTAGATCTGTTTGTTTCTTAGAATATTTATCACCTGCTCGCTTTTAAGGAGCTGAGTTTTTACACTGTCGAAAAGTTCGATTGCGAGC
>JAKAMT010000083.1 GCA_021812705.1 Bacteroidota bacterium
TACGATTAATATGGCAGGCTCGAGCGGAAATTTTGAGTTGAACGTTTTTATGCCGGTTATTGCGTTCAATATTTTGCAGTCGATTAAACTTTTGGGTGATGCATGCGAAAGCTTCTGCGATAATTGCGTAGTCGGAATTACTGCAAATGAAAATAATATAAAGAAGCATCTCGAAAATTCTCTCATGCTTGTTACATCGCTTAATCCCGTTATCGGTTATGATAATGCCGCCAAAGTGGCAAAAAAAGCTCATAAGGAAAATAAGACTTTGAAAGAAGCAGCTATGGAATTGGGTCTCCTCACTTCCGAAAAATTTGACGAGGTCGTACGTCCGGAAAAAATGATCGGTTTAAGAAAATAGTTTTTTAAAACTTTGTGTCTTAGTGCCTTCGCGGCAACTTCTTTTCAAACCGCTAAGGCACTAAACACATTTTGACTCATTCGCAGGGATATAATTTTCCAAATGAGAAAATTATCAGCAAAGATTATACTTCTCTCTCTTTTATTTCTCCTCTTAACGCAGTGTGCCATAACTGATCCGGAAATAATTTATGCTACGGGCACGGTAAAATATATCACGATAGAAGGGGGCTTTTACGGAATTGTAACCGATAATAATGAATCACTCGACCCCGTAAACCTGGCTGAAGATTTTCAGAAGGATGGAATGAGGGTATCATTCAGCTATAAAATCAACAAAGAAGGCGCATCTTTTCATATGTGGGGTAAAGTTATTGAGATTGTAAATATTAGCCAGATCAAATAAATGTTTCAAAAAAATCCGAGAGCCTTCTGCAATGAATGATCTGAATTTTCCCAAAAAAAATATCGGTTTCTTTCCAACTCCGCTTCACAAACTTGAAAACCTGACAAAATATTTTAACAGACCCTCGATTTATATAAAACGTGATGACATGACTGGACTGGCCTTTGGGGGCAATAAAACGCGGAAATTGGAATTCCTTATGGGGGATGCGCTCTCAAAAAACTGCGATTGCGTTATTACCGGCGGCGCTTCCCAGTCAAATCACTGCAGGCAGACTGCAGCCGCGGCAGCGCAGAGCGGACTCGAATGCCATCTAGCGTTGGGCGGCGAAGAACCGGATTCATTCACCGGAAATCTTCTCCTCGATAAATTATTCGATGCAAAAATTCACTGGTGCGGAGAATTCAGGAAGGGAGAAAAAATTCCCGCTATATATTCGCATTTGGCAGCGAAAGGGAAAAAACCTTACATAATTCCGTACGGCGGTTCGAATAAGATTGGCGCCCTAGGTTTTGTGGAAGCGATGGGCGAGCTGAAATCTCAATCGGAAGAGATGAAAATCAAAATCGATAAGATAATTTTCGCATCAAGCTCGGGCGGAACACATTCAGGGATGATCGTTGGAAATATTTTATATAATCTGAATTCAACTCTGATTGGCGTGCAGATAGATAAAAGCGAGAACGAAGATAAACCGTACAGCAGCTTAATAGCTGAATTGGCAAACGAAATTTTAACCGAATTGGATATTAAAAGAAATGTTAACGAAAAAGATTTAATTCTGAGAAATGAATTTATGGGTGATGGTTACGGAATTGTAGGTGAGCTGGAAAGAAATGCAATTAAGCTTTTGGCCGGGAAGGAAGGAATTCTTGTTGATCCCGTCTATACGGGAAGAGTTTTCGGGGCATTGATGAACATGATAGAAAATAAAGAATTTTCGAAAGGAGAAAATGTTTTATTCTGGCATACCGGCGGAACGCCGGCACTCTTTTCGTATTATGATAAATTATTCTGATAAATGGGTAATAGAATGAAGATTGCGCTAATCCAGCAGATTGCATCTGACGATAAGGAAACAAACATTAATAAAGGAATTGATTCGGCAAAAAAAGCCGCAGCCGCCGGTGCAAAAATTATTTCATTTGCAGAGCTGGCGTTCCAAAAGTTTTTTCCTCAAAAACATAATTCATCCCGACCCTTTGAATTTGCCGAAACAATCCCTGGTCCCACAACAGAAATATTTTCCCGTCTCGCAAAAGAGCTGGACGCGGTTATAATTCTGAATATTTATGAAAAAGAGGGGGACGAAACTTACGATTCTTCTCCCGTTATTGATGCGGACGGAAAGATTCTTGGCACAACGAGGATGATCCATATAACCGATTATGAATGCTTCCATGAAAAAGATGTTTATACGCCGGGCAATAACGGCGCGCCGGTTTACAAAACCAAATATGGTAATATAGGTGTGGCAATCTGTTACGACAGGCACTATCCCGAATATATGCGGACTCTTGCACTGAAAGATGCTGAGATAGTATTCGTTCCTCAGGCGGGTGCGGTTGGCGAATGGCCTGAAGGATTGTACGAAGCTGAGATGCGCGTGTCTGCGTTCCAAAATGGATATTTTACGGCGTTGTGCAATCGCGTGGGGAGGGAAGATTGTCTGGAATTTTCGGGCGAATCGTTTGTCTGCAATCCGGAAGGGGAGGTAATTGCACGCGCTGGTACGGGTACCGAAGAAATTTTGTACTGCGACATTGATCTTGAAAAATGCAAGTCGTCTCATGCCAGGCGGTTGTTCTTCAGGGACCGTAGACCCGGATTTTATCAGAATTGGCTGAAATAAATTGTGATTTAATAAATTATGAACGGAATAATGAAATGAATTTGGACGGGTCCATCTCTCTATTGATCGCCTGCATGGAATTAGTGTTTATAATCAATCTGTTAATATTCGCACAAAAGAATTCCGTTAATAAAATGCTGATTGGGCAATTGGCGTTGCTGTTCGGATATCAGTTTCTGGAATTTCTTATCTGTTTTATGGGAATACAAAAGCAAATTGTAATCTACTTTGCTTTTTTGGATATAACACTTCTGCCTCCGCTTGGACTCTACATTGCTTTAAAATATACAGGCAAATTGCAGAGTTACCATAAATATATTTTTATTCCGGCGCTCTTTTTTATTCTATATTATCCGTTTGTATTGGATCAGTTCAAAGTTACAAAGTGCACGGTCTTATACGCATCTTATAATTATCCTCTTGGTGAATTTTATGCAGTTCTTTATTATCTGCCTATAATTGCGGCAATGATAATTTATAACAAGAATTGGGGAGCGGAACAGGATCCACACCAAAAAGGATTAACGCGGCTTCTCTTCTTCGGATATATTTTTACATTCATACCGTCGATGATAATTGCAATCTTCTTTCTGAGCTTTGTTTATGCGGTCGAAAGCCTCCTCTGCAAGATGGCTTTCATACTTGCAACCTTCTCATTTATTTTTGTACTCAAGAACCGATCTTAAGAATAGGGAGTAAATTGGAGACTATTTTAAATATCTACCTTATCATTGATAACAATCATGTAACGGGATACAGATGCAAAGCTTACGAAATGGACGGGAAGGATGATGAGAAGATCGCTTTTCTGAAATCGAAAGCCGTTGAAGACTTTGCGTCGGCTTATGTTTTTGATGCCCCTCAGAATAAAAAAGGGGAATATATGCCGTATAAGAAGTTTGCCAAATTGGAATCGCAGGGAATGCAATACCGTCTTTTCGAAGAGATATTCCAAAAATTCAAAGTGCCGGAACAGCCGCTGATCTGTGTTACACCCGTAGTAGACGGCGAAATCTGGGCAAAATAATTTTTAAAATCTGTCATATTTTAGTAAGAATCTTCATAGTTGCATCTTTTACCCATCTCACTTATCTTGAAATTAAACTTATGAGGGAAACTGAATGGCTATTTATAAGGACTTTAAAACTCTCTCCCAGCTTTTTCAAATCATCACCAAAGATTTTGCAAAAGGAAAAGAGAGAGCTGCGTTAAAGTACAAATCGGGGGCCGACTGGAAAGAAGTCAGTTATGACGATCTTTATAATTACACCGAAAATTTTGCTCTCGGTCTGGCATCTTTGGGTGTTAAAAGAAATGATAAAGTCGCTATCATTGCGGAAAACCGTCCCGAATGGGTTTATGCAGATATGTCCGTACTGGGACTCGGCGGAGTGGATGTTCCGCTCTATCCAATCTCAACCTCAGACACAATAGAATTCTGTCTCAACAATTCAGAATCAGTAGGCATAGTTGTTTCCAATTCATTCCATCTGAATAAAGTTCTTAAGATCAGAAATAACTGCAGGACACTTAAATTCATTGTAGTGATGAACGACTCGGATAAAGGGAATGAAAAAGATGTTTACAGCTTTTCGGAAATTAAAGAGCGGGGAGCAGAGTATAAACGTGAATACCCGAACCATTTTAATGAAAGTTCAAAGCTAACACAGGAAAATGAACTCTGCACAATCATTTATACTTCAGGCACTACAGGCGAACCGAAAGGTGTAATGCTTACACACAAGAATATCTGCTCTAATATAAAATCAGCACATGAGATTTTTGATATAGGCGAGACCGATACTTTCCTTTCATTTCTTCCTCTATGCCACATATTTGAAAGAATGGCAGGCTATTACACCGCATTCAGCGCGGGCAGTCTTATTGCTTACGCAGAGAGCATAGAAAAAATTGCCGGCAATATGGAAGAGATTCACCCAACAATTATCACCGCAGTGCCGCGCCTCTTCGAAAGAATGTATAACAAAATCAAAAGAAATGTTGAATCGATGCCTGAGAAGAGACAAAAGATTTTTAACTGGGGAATTGAGATAGGCAAAGAATTTCAGCTTGCAAAGAAATCCGGCCAGCCGGTTCCCATATTTTTGTCTCTCAAATATAAACTTGCGGATAAATTGGTCTTCCAGAAATTAAGAGATAAAACCGGGGGTAAAATACGTTTCTTCATCTCCGGCGGCGCTGCACTTGCCAGGGAACTTGGTCTCTTCTTTGAGGCTGTCGGTATTTTAATTGTTGAGGGATACGGATTGACCGAATCCTCTCCGGTAATTGCAGCCAACAGGCCGAATGATTACAAGTTCGGTACAGTCGGCAAAACAATGCCGGGAGTCGAAATTAAAATCGCCAAGGATGGTGAAATTCTTGCTTACGGTCCGAACATTATGCAGGGATATTATAAAAACAAAAAAGAAACCGAAGATACAATAAAAGACGGATGGCTTTATACCGGCGATATCGGCGTATTTGACGCGGAAGGATTTCTGATTATTACAGACCGTAAGAAACATCTCTTCAAGACCTCAGGCGGAAAATATATCGCGCCGACTCCGATCGAAAACATGTTCCTTGCCAGCAAATATATAGATCAATTTATTCTTATAGGCGACAGAAGAATGTTCCTCAGTGCTCTAATAGTGCCGGATTATGAAGCGCTGAAGGAGTATGCCGATGCAAACCGCATCCAGTACAAAAATGTTGAAGACCTGGTGGAACTGAAGCAGATTTATGAACTGCTTGAGAAGGAATTGGATCAGTTCCAGAAGAAACTTGCGAACTTTGAACGCGTAAGGAAATTTGCCGTTCTGGATAAACCGTTCACAATTGAAACGGGCGAGCTTACCCCTTCGCTTAAAGTTAAACGGAAAGTGATTGAAGAGCGTTACAAAGACCTTATAGAAGACATGTACAAAGGAATGGAATCCTGATATTTAATCTTGAGGCTGTGCCAAAAGTGAGAAATTTCTTTTGGCATAGCTTTGTTAATTCATATAACCGCTGATAATCCTTTCTCCGATTTTTCTTATATTTGCCGGCAATAATATTAATATGCGAGATTGATTTATGGCTAAGGAGAAGATCCTTGTAACTTCAGCGCTTCCGTATGCCAACGGAAATATTCATCTTGGTCATCTAAGCGGAGCTTATCTTCCCGCCGATATTTATGTCCGTTATAAAAGATTAAAAGGGGACGACATAATTTATATTTGCGGTTCGGATGAGCACGGCGTTCCGATTACAATTACAGCAGATAAAGAGAAAGTCACACCTAAAGAGATAATAGACAGATACCACGCATCAAACAAAACCGCATTCGAAAAATTTGGAATGAGTTTCGATATCTATTCCCGCACAAGTATTCCGGTTCATCATCAGACTTCGCAGGAATTTTTTAAGGCGTTTTACGACCAGGGCTTGCTTGTTGAAAAAAAATCGATGCAGTTTTATGATGAAACCGCAAAGATGTTTTTGCCCGACCGTTACGTTGAAGGTACATGTCCAAAATGCGGAAATGAAGAGGCGCGCAGCGATGAATGCGAAAAATGCGGCTCGCTTTATGACCCATCGGAACTAAAAAACCCTAAAAGCAAAATCAGCGGTCATACACCTGTGCTGAAAGAAACATCTCACTGGTTTTTCCCGCTCGGAAAGTATCAGCCGAGACTTGAAAAATATGTCCAGGAGATGAACGAGAAATTCGGATGGAAGGATAATGTGCTTCAATACTGCCGGAGCTGGTTCAACGACGGACTTAAGGATCGTGCAGTTACAAGAGATCTTGACTGGGGCGTCAAGGTTCCGCTCGAAGGAGTTCAGAATAAAGTCTTGTATGTCTGGTTCGAAGCGGTGCTCGGTTACATCTCGGCTACAAAGGAATTATCCGCACAGAGGGGCACGCCTGAAATGTGGAAGTCTTACTGGCAGAATGATAAGACAAAATATATTGCGTTCATAGGAAAGGATAATGTCGTCTTCCACACGATTATTTTTCCTGCGATGCTTATGGCATGGAATGACGCGAAAAGTGATAAGTATATTCTGCCGCAAAATGTGCCCGCAAATGAATTCCTGAATTTTGAAGGGAAGAAATTTTCCAAATCGCGCGGCTGGGGCATTGATGTGGATGAATTTCTTGAACTCTTTCCGGCCGATATGCTCAGATACACATTGGCAGCCAATCTGCCGGAGAATAAAGACACAGACTTTTTCTGGAAAGAATTTCAGGGCAGAACAAACGGAGAGCTTGCAGACATACTCGGAAATTTTGTGAACAGGACATTCACATTTGCCCACAAGCATTTTGACGGCAAAGTCCCTTCGCGTTCAAAAGTTGAGAAGATTGATGAGGAGATGCTGGAATTACTGAAATCACAGCCGGCAAAAATTGCCGATCTATTGGAACGGTATAAGATCAAAGATGCGGTATTCGAAATGATGAATCTGGCGCGTGCCGGGAATAAATATTTCAACGATTCCGAACCGTGGGTTACATCGAAATCCGATAAGGAAAAATGCGGCACTACAATTAATATCTGCCTTAATACAATTTATACTCTGGCAGAAGTTTTTGAACCAGTGATTCCGTTTGCAAGCAGAAAAATATTTAACATGCTTAACTCTAACAGCTGTAACTGGGAAAATTGCGGTGGTGAAAATTTAACGGTCGGAGACAAATTAAACCAGCCGGAAATTTTATTCACAAAGATTGAAGACAAAACTATCGATGAACTGATCAATAAACTGCCCAAAAGCGAAGAAGCTGCGCAAGAAGCAGCGGAAGAGATAACCATAGATGAATTCAGGCGAATTAAACTAAAAGCCGCGAAAATTATCGCGGCGGAAAATGTTAAAAAGAGCGACAAACTGCTGAAGCTTCAGATAGATCTTGGCTCGGAAAAACGCCAGCTTGTTGCGGGTATTGCCAAAAGCTATTCTCCCGAAGAACTGATAGGCAAAAAAGTTTTGATAGTCGCTAACCTCAAACCGGCTAAACTGTTCGGACTTGAATCTCAGGGGATGGTGCTTGCTTTGGATACGCCTGAAGAGGGAAAAGTAAAACTGATTGAGATCGAAGATTCAATCGAATTAGGTAAAACAGCTAAATAATTTTTAAGTAAAGAATAACCGGCGTTCCATATTTATCACCGTGAATAAAAAATCGATCCGAAATAAAACAATCAGACTTTCAGGGAGTGAGCTCTCTGAATTTTCCAAAAATCTAATTCGGCTCCACTATCCCGTACAAAAAAAAGAGCTGCTGAACAGGACCATCAATCAGGATCTTTTTTCTGTACTGGATTATCTGCCGGAAAAATTTGTAGACCTTTTGATAATAGATCCTCCTTATAATCTCTACAAAAAATTCAATACTAATTCGTTCAAGGAAAAATCAGTTGCGGATTATGCGGGATGGATCGATAGTTTTTTGACTGAGCTGAAAAAAATTCTAAAGCCGTCCGGATCAATATATTTTTGCGGCGACTGGCACACCTCAATTTCAATCCCGCTGGTTCTGGAAAAGTATTTCATAATCAGAAACAGAATTACATGGGAAAGAGAGAAAGGAAGAGGAGCCAAACAAAATTGGAAGAATAGTTCGGAAGATATATGGTTCTGCACCGTATCTGAAAAATATAAATTCAATACTGATGCCGTAAAATTAAAAAGGAAAGTGCTTGCACCTTACAGAGACAATAGCGGCGCGCCGAAAGACTGGCGGTCAGATTCCGACGGCGATTTCAGATTGACGCATCCTTCAAATATATGGAACGACATTTCAATCCCTTTCTGGTCGATGCCTGAGAATACCGATCACCCCACGCAAAAGCCGGAAAAGCTTATTGCTAAACTCATATTGGCGAGCACAAAGAGGGGCGACGTAGTATTCGATCCTTTTCTGGGGAGCGGTACAACATCGGTCGTGGCTAAAAAATTGGGAAGAAAATTTATCGGCGTCGAAATGGATAAATATTATGCCTGCCTGGCCGAAAAACGTCTTTCTAAGGCAGACGGGAACTCCGCAATTCAAGGTTATACAGATGGTGTATTTTGGGAACGTAATTCATTCCCGTTTAGTATAAAAGCGCAGATTAAGAAGAAGCAACCGTGATTCAATGCGCTTCATTCCTTGATTTTCAGACCCTCAATGGGTAAAATAGCACACCAAAATTTAAGCTAAATGGAGGTTGTTGAATGTATTTTTTGAAGAGGATTGTATTTTTTCTGCCCCTCATAATTTTTATTTCCTGCTCAACACAAAATAAAAACTTGCTAGTGGCTGAATTCGGCGATAATAAAATTTATATGGATGAATTTGAAAAAGCTTACGCACAGGCATCGGGCGGAATGGAGAAGGCCAAAAACGATTCTTTGCCGGCACTCAAAAATTTCTTAGACCTTTATGTTAATTATAAAATGAAATTGAGAGATGCTGTAGTCCGCGGCTTCAATAATGATCCGGATCTTGAAAAAGAATACAATGATTATAAAAGAAGCATAAGCAAGACAGTCTTTATCCAGGATAGAATTTACGAGCCCGGATTGAAGCAGATGCACGAAAGAAGAAATCTTGAGTATCGCGTCAGTCATATCTTCTTAACGCCGGATTCGCTTCACGATGCAAAGCAGACGGAAGAACTTGCAAAAGAACTGATACAGAGAATTCAGAAGGGAGAAGATTTTGCGGAGCTTGCAAAAAAATATTCTAAAGATTCTTATACTGCCGGAGAAGGGGGCGATGTTTACTATGTAACCTCAGGACAGATAAATATTCCTGCTATCGAAGACGCGCTATACAGCACAGAGGTTGGAAAAGTTTTTCCTGAACCAGTTTCATCCGGTTACGGATTGCACATTTTAAAAGTTACCGGAATAAATCCCCGCAAAAATGCAATCCGCGCCCAGCATATATTAGTGACATTTACTGATTCAACCGGGACAGACAGCACAAAAGCTCTTAAAACAATTACGGAAGTAGAAGAGAAATTGAAAAACGGCTTTGATTTTGGAGAACTGGCTAAAAAATATTCGGCGGATAGAGGAAGTGCTGCTAGAAGCGGCGATCTCGGATATTTTTCGCGCGGACAGATGGTAAAAGAATTTGATGAAGCTGCATTTAAATTGAAGGTGGGAGAAATTTCGCCCATAGTGAAAACTAGATTCGGTTACCATATAATTAAACTTGCTGATATCAAACCTCTCCCTTCTTATGAAGAAGAAAAAAATACTCTTAAAGAAATTTATGACCGTGTAAGATATCAGTACGATTATGATAAGTTGGTGAAAAATCTGAAAACCGAATTGAATTTTACTCCCAATCCTTCCACGGTGAATAAAATCCTTGCGCTGAATGATACGATGAAAGTGGGAAAAGAATATTCCAAAAGCAAAATAAAATCCGAAGCCGGGAATGATCCGATGTTCACTTTGAATTCTAAAGTATTCACCTGCGACAGTCTCTTTAATCATCTAATTAAAGCCGGATTGTACCAGGATATGAAAGTCGATGCCGCATTGCTGCAAAATGCAACCGATGAGTACTCTTCATCTTTGGCCGTGGATGAAAAAGCGTGGATTTACGATAAGGTTAATCCGGAACTGGCAAAGCTCCTCTCCGAGTACAGAAATGGAACTTATCTTTTTAAGCTTCTTGAAGATGAAGTGTGGTCGAAGATCAGTGTAGACAGCGCAAAAATATTCGCATTCTGGGAAGCTACAAAAGCAAATTATAACTGGAAGGACAGAGTTGAATTCAAAGAGATCTACAATTCAAACGAAGCAGCAATAAATAACTGCTATGCATCCGCAGTTTCAAATATTCCGTTCGACACTCTTTTTGTTAAATATAACCAGAGAAGGGATTATGTGTCGAAATCGGGATTAAAGGGTATGGTGGATACAGATGTAAACGAACTCGCAAAACAGGCCAACCAACTGATCAAACCGGGCGATTTTTCAAAACCGTTCAAATTTGAAGATGGATGGTCAATTGTTAAATTGGTTAAGAAAGAAGCCGCCCGCCAGAAGACGTTGGAAGAAGCTAAAAACGAGGCAGCAGGTGCACTGCAAGAAAAAGAAAATAAACGGCTTGAAGATATTTATCTTGATAAACTGAAAAAAATCTACGAACCCAAATATTATTATGAAGAACTGTCTAAAGCCTTTAAATCGGCAAATTAAATTTTCGGTTTTTTTCTTTTCCGCCATGCTTTCACTTGCTGCATGTTCGGAAAAAGAAAAGACGGATAAATACGTTGCCAAGGTGAATGATTCTTATCTTACCGAAGAGCAGATCAAGGCAGCTCTTTCAAATGAAATCTACAGCGGTAAAACAAGAGAAGATTTTATAAATGAGTGGATTCAAAGAGAAGTTCTTTATCAGCAGGCTGTTAAGGAGGGCATTCTTAAAGATGACTTGTTTAAATCATTGATGGAAAACAGCGAGAAAGAATTAGCAGCAACACTCTTTATGAATAAAATGATCGATAAGGAAAAATATGAACCGGCCGAAGATGAAATAAAAGAATATTATGAAAAACACAAAGATGAATTTAAGCTGAAAGATTATGCTTATAGAGTGAACATTCTATATTTCAGCGATTTTGACAAGGCTGTAAAATTCAGGAACAGCGCCGTTGAATCCAATTGGAAGAACAGTTCCAACATGATGAAAAATGATCCTTCGGTTTATTCTAATGAAGAGGGCGCATTCATGTACAGATACCAGGTTGAACCTCAGTCGCTTTTGAGAACTCTTGCCAATCTGAACAATGACGAAATAAGTGTTGTGCTGGAACTTGGCAAGTCAAATTATGCTGTGGTGCAGCTGCTTCAAGAATTTGAAAAAGATTCTTTGCCTCCTTACGAATTGACGAAAGGAGAGATAAAAGAGAAACTGATTATTATCAAAAAAAAAGAGATAATTAAAACGCAGATAGACAAATTAATAACAGATCATAATCTGGAGATTAAGAGGTATTCCGAATGAAAAAATTTTTGTTTTTGATCTTTGCAGCCGCGGGAATTATTAATGCGCAAAAGACATTAGATAAAATCATTGCAGTAGTGGACAATGAAATCATACTTCAATCGGAGTTTGATTTCCGCGCAAATGTTGAAGCGCAGCAGAGGAACATTAATCCGGCAGACACAACATTTCGCAGACAGGTTCTCAATTCGATGATTGAAGAAAAATTACTGTATGCCCAGGCGGAGCTGGATTCTATTACGGTGACAGACGATCAGGTAAAACAGCAGCTCGATTACCAGATCAATTATTTTATACAGCAGTACGGATCGCGCGAAAAACTGGAAAAAGTCTACGGAATGCCGATTG
>JAKAMT010000264.1 GCA_021812705.1 Bacteroidota bacterium
CACAGA
Source organism: Bacteroidota bacterium (assembly GCA_021812705.1). GTDB lineage: Bacteria > Bacteroidota > Ignavibacteria > Ignavibacteriales > Melioribacteraceae > Fen-1258. Next base: position 7 of record JAKAMT010000264.1, read on the forward strand.
AAGGCCGAGTCCCGTTCCTTTACCCACTTCTTTTGTGGTGAAGAAGGGATCGAAAATCTTCTCTATCGTCTGCTCATCCATGCCGCATCCGTCATCCGTAATCTCGACATAAATATTTACCTTGTCGAAATCCGATTTTAAAAAGATTGTTCCGTTGCCGTCTATTGCATCCAGGGCATTTATAAGTATATTGATAAAAACCTGCAGGAGCTGATCTGCCGCCACGCTAACCGCGGGCAGCTCATCTTTGAAGTCGGTTTCAAATTTCACTTTGCGAATGCGCTTGTCATACTTTACTATGCCGAGAGCCGTTTTAATTACATCGGTGATATCCTGAACGGCAGTTTCGTAACTGGGCGGACGGGAAAAATCTACAAGCTCCCTTACTATTTTTGTAATCCTGTCTATATTTTCTTTAATGTTTATCAGCTGTTCGCTTATAAAAGAATCCTGACTTCTTCTCTGAAGGATCTGAACCAAAGATGAAATTGAAGTGAGGGGATTTCCTATTTCGTGAGCTACGCCTGCGGCAAGCTGACCTATTACAGCAAGTTTTTCCGACTGGTCTATCTGCGCCTGGAGTCTCTTAAATTCCGAATAATCTTTTATTATAATTGATCTGCCGGCATATTCTCCGTTGCTGCCGGGAATTTTAGATACGCTTAGTCTTACGGTAATTAATTCGCCGTTCTTTTTCCTCCGCTGAGTTTCAAAAATACTTTTATACCCGGGCGATTTTGCTTCGTGAATAATCTGATCAAGTTCTTTCAAATATTCTTCGCCGTCGGGGAACAGATAAGTTGAGGGCTTGCCGAGCATCTCATCTTCGGTATAACCAAATATTTTTTCCGCTCCCTTGCTCCAGGTTATAAATTTTTCATTCTTATCGACCATCATTATAGCCTGGTCTGAAGAATGAAGGATATTTTTAAGATACTGCTGGTTGATTTCGAGTTTAGACGCAAGGCGGTCTCTGTCCCCCACCAATTCTTTCATCTTGATTTCCTGATGCAGTACTCCGTATCGCGCATAAACCTGTTCAATCAGTTCGTCGAAAATTCCAAGAAGTATGACCGGATCGGTATTGCTCATCGAGTCGAATTCTATAATATCAAGAACCGCGGAGCGGCCATGACTGAAAAGCTGGCTTATCTCCAAAAGATTCAAATTTGTCCCGGAGAATAAATTATAAGTGTCTATCAGATACTGGTCGGCGGATTTGTAATCGTCCGTTTCGAATATCTCTATAAAAGTTTTTAAACTGCTTTCAACAAACGTGCGTATCTGTGTCTCTGCAAGTTTGCCGGTATAGGCGGGAATTAATTTTGCGGTCCAGCTTTCGCAGATGTCGTCAAAATACCGTGTCAGCAGCTCAATTAATAATTTTTTCATCGCTTTCTTCAGCCGGGATCTTCATTTTTGCTAAAATTGTAGCTAAAAATATATAAAGCCTTTGTGGAATGAAAGCCGCCGGAATTAAACGGAACGGAATTAGTTCTTTTATGTATAATGTTCAGTTACTTATCTTTGAACAAACAGGGAGATGATTCTATGAAGATTAAAGTTTGCCTATTAATTTCATGCTTGTTTTTGACCAGCTCGATTTTTGCAAACAAAGCAATCGTAGTTAAACAGTCGCCGGCAAGTGTTAAAGTTTTTCTTAGAGGAGCCCAGCTTCAATATTCCGCTAAAGTGAAATTAGATAAAGGAATGAATGATATTGTATTTACCGGTTTGGCTGCAAACATTGACAGAAACAGTATAAGCGTTTCCGCAAAAGGAGAAGCTGTGATTCTTTCCGTTTCTCCCGGCCTGAATTTTTTACACGAACAGGTGAAAAGTCCGCAGATTAAAATGCTTGAAGATTCTTTGGAAATTCAGAACAAGCTATTATCGGAAAACCAGAATGAAAGCGATGCTTTCAAATCGGAATTGGATCTGATTTCAGAGACCAGAAAAATAGGAAATGAAAAAACGGGAACTTCTCCGGCAGAGCTTCAGAAAATGGGAGAATATTTCCGTCAGAGGATTCCGGAAATCAAAAGCCGGATGTATGAATTTTCCCTGGCCGCAAAAAAGATTCAAAAAAACATAGAGAGGATTCAGAACCAGTTGAACGAATTAAACGACCGTATGAACAGACCGGCTAGCGAAATAATGATTACGGCAGATTCGAAGACGGGCGGATATTTAGAGATAGATCTCACATACCTTATCTACGATGCAGGATGGGTTCCTTCTTACGATATTAGAGTGAATAATATTTCATCGCCCGCCGCGGTAAATTATAAAGGCGATATCTGGCAGAACAGCGGATTCGACTGGAATGAAATTAAAATAATTCTTTCCACCAGAAATCCCGTTGTCAATAATGAAAAACCGGAACTGCATCCCTGGTATCTGGATTTTCAAAAAAATGTTTTGTACAAAGAGATGACTCTGGGAGCTAAGAGAGCGGTGGCGGACGCGCCCGTAATGCTGGCTCAGGAAGCCGTGCTTCCTAAAGCAGAAACAATGGCAGATTATATTGAAGCAGTTGCAACACAGCTTTCGGTTGAATTCACGCCCTCAATAAATTATTCAATTCCGTCCGACAACAAACCGCATTCGGTGGCGCTGAGCGAATTCACTCTTCCCGCCGGATTTGAATATTATGCCGCCCCAAAATTAGACAACAATGCTTTCCTGGTCGCGAAACTTACAAACTGGAATGACC
>JAKAMT010000265.1 GCA_021812705.1 Bacteroidota bacterium
TCAATATGCTGCCCGGAATTTTTATAAGCAAAAAGCATTATTCCTTCATGTTCAGGGCCGTATACTTTACCGTTTATTTTCCCCTTCTCTATTTTATTACCGGTCGAAAAAGCGAACGTAAAGCTTTCAGCCATTTTATTATTGTTATTCAGATCTCTGACGTCCGAGCCGATGGTTATTGTATAGGTGGTATTTTTTTTCAGCGTATCCTTTATGGTCACTGCAAGTGTTTTTCCGCTCCAGTCATATTCAAGGGGGTACTGAAGGGATGGAGAGATAAAAATAGCATCGCGCACAGAACTTTTTTCTACATATTCGCTGAATGTGAGTTCAAAATAATTTTTATTGAAGTTGACGGTTCCGTTTGCAGGCGACACTTCAATAACCTGCGGCGGGATTTTATCCACTTCCCCGCCCCCCGGCGGAAGCTGGTTTGCGCAGCCGCTTACAAGTGCAAAAAGGAAAGCGGTAAATATTTTAAAAATTACTTTTGTGAATTTCGCCATCTTCTGTATTTGCTCACATTAGTTTCATGTTCAGCCAACGTTTTTGCGAAAACATGCCCCCCGTTTCCGTCGGCCACAAAAAAGAGGTAATTATTTTTTTCGGGATAGAGCGCAGCCATTATAGCATCTTTCCCGGGATTATTGATTGGTGACGGAGGGAGTCCCGGATACATATATGTGTTGTACTTTGATTTTATAAGCAGATCTTTTTTGTATACTTTATTCTTGTGTTTATCGCGTATCAGGTATTGTATGGTCGGATCTGCCTGAAGCGGCATACCTATTTTCAATCTGTTATGGTAAACCCCTGATATTGTTTTAAATTCGCTCACCAAATTAGATTCGCCGTCAATTATGGAAGCCAGCGTGAGTATCTCATTCCTTTTCATTTTTAGTTCTTTCATCCTGGCTTCGAGTTTCGGAGTGAAAAACTTATCCATCTCTTCTTTCAACCGCGCAAGAACATCCTCCGCACTTATATTCGAATAGAAAAAATAACTTTCCGGCAGCAAATATCCTTCCAAATTATTGCTTTCGATATTCAAATAATTAAGAAACGATCTGCTTTTGCTCAATTCCATCACAGTCGACGAATCTATATTCAGATTTTTATTCAGCACCTGCGCTACTTCGCTCTGCCATATCCCTTCAGGAAAGGTTACGAGTATCTGAGAAACGGGCGAGCCGTTCACTATCAGTTCTACAAGTTTCACATAATTCAAGCCGTTCGGAATCTGATATCTCCCTGCTTTGATTTTTTTTTCAGCACCGTAGAGGTAGGAGATAATTTTCATATTGAACTTGCTTGGTATTATTTGATGTACATAAAGAGTATCCAGAACTTCATTCAGAGAGGCTTTGTGGGGAATATTTATGATAACGGGTTCTTTTTCTGAATAGTAGTTAGGCGAATAAAATGTGAACAGAAGAAGAGCCAGAACAAAAGCGAAAAATCCTGCTACGATATAAAACTCATTCTTTGAGATGAGTTTTACACTATTTTTCTTCTCTCCGCTCATCAGTCCACTCAATTTGACATGATTCTAATATATAGAAATATTTTTTAATCCGAATTGAAATTTTCTTCTTGGAACTGAAGCTCATTCAATAAAAGTATGATCGTTCAGACTGGGAAACGCATTAAAATCGAAAGAATATTTTATCCCGTGCCGGTGAAGTCTTAATCCTCTGTACGCAATCATCGCGCCGTTATCTCCGCAGAATTCTAACGAAGGGACTATGAATTTTTTCTTATATCTATCAGAAATATTGCTCAATTCATCTCTAAGAAGCTTGTTTGCCGCCACGCCGCCGGCAAGAGATACAGATTTTACATCATAATTTTTGAGCGCTTTTTCCACTTTGGTGCTAAGCGCTTTGACTGCCGAATGCTGAAAAGCCGCCGCAATCAAGGCAAGTTCCCCGGAAGGAATTTTTGACGGTTCGCCGTATTTTTTTTGAATGAATCTTAGTACTGAGGTCTTCAAACCGCTGAATGAAAAATCGTACGGATTCTTGCACTGTGCAATCGGGAATTCAGCAAAGTCCGTTCTCTGATTTAAAGCGGCGTTTTGTATCATCGGTCCGCCCGGATAGCCGAATCCCAGCAGCTTGGAAATTTTATCGAACGCCTCCCCGGCGGCATCGTCAATGGTTGTCCCTAATTTCTGAATTTTAAGATCGCTCTCCACAAGCAGAAGCATTGTGTGTCCGCCCGAAACTATAAGGGAGAGAAACGGGTATTCCGGTTTTTCTTCCATCAGAAACCCGGAAAAGATATGTCCTTCAACATGATTGACTGGCATAAAAATTTTCTTGAGTGAGAATGCCAGCCCTTTTGCGAATGACAATCCTACGAGCAATGCGCCTATCAAACCGGGACCCGCGGTTGCCGCTACAACATCCAACTGTTCGGTTTTAAGGCCCGCTTCATTAAGAGAATCTTTAACCATTGGAAGCAGGATCTGGAGATGTGCCCTGCTCGAAAGTTCGGGCACAACGCCTCCGTAATGCTTGTGAAAATCCTGTGAAGAGATACGGTTGGAAACTAATTTATCATTAGAAATTATTGCGACAGATGTCTCGTCGCAAGAACTTTCTATACCGATTACATTCATCAGTTAAAAGAAAAAATGCTTTTTGTTATATGCCAGGCCATCTGCGGATTCTCCTGCAGACGTCTGATGGAATACTTATA
>JAKAMT010000266.1 GCA_021812705.1 Bacteroidota bacterium
TTCTTTTTACTGATTGATGCACAATTAAATTATTAAGTGCGGAAAGGGGGGGATTCGAACCCCCGTGGCGCAAATTGCGCCAAACGGTTTTCGAGACCGCCGCATTCAACCACTCTGCCACCTTTCCAAATTTTATTCATTATCTACTTTTTAAGACCGCCGCATGTCGCCTTAGGCTACCAGGTTCCCGCAAGGCGTGACCTCGCTTCGCGATGGCAACCACTCTGCCTGCCCGGCGTAGACGGGCCAGCTTTCCATTTGAATCACTAAAATTTTGAATGTAAAGTTAATGAAACGAGAGCAAATATAAAATTTTGTATGCAATATTAATTTTCCGGATAAAAATGTATTTATAAAATGAATTGGCGGCGCATAATTTAATTTTAAGCTCTTCTTGGATAAGAGTCATTATATTTTTAAGTTTAGTTAGATTATCAATACTGAATTTTCATAATGTTTAACAGTTTCAGGAAAAACAATGGAAGAAAAACTTTATGTAGCATGGAAACCGGTTTATGAGATCGGTGTACCGATAATTGATGAGCAGCATAAGAAATGGGTCATGCTTTTGAATGAATTTCATAATACTGTACGAAATGGATCCGCACAAATTTTTGTTGAAGAAACGCTCAATGCTCTATTCGATTACACGGAATATCATTTTTCGGAGGAGGAAAATATTTTCAGAGAAAATGAGTTTCCCGGGACAGATGCTCATCTGGCTGAACACCAAGAATTCATTAAGACATTAAAACTTCTTAAGAACGATTTCAAAAAAAACAACCTTTTGCTATCTCTTAAAACAATGGATGCGTTAAAGGATTGGCTTATAAATCATATTCTCGGCACCGATAAAGAATTTGGAAATTTTCTTCTCAATAAAAAGCCTTGATGACTAATTGAGATTCATAATTACTAAAGCCGGAGTTTTTAAATTCCGGCTATATAATTATAAATGCAGATTAAAAATTTATTTCTTAGATAGCACTTTAACCAAATTTTTCATCTTCTCTATGTTCTTTGTGGATTCGAACCATCCGTTCTTAAATGCACCGTAATCCGGTCCCATCATTGCAGTCGCGTGCCTGATTGAGTTTGCATAGAAGAGCCACTGATTCTGCCACAATAATTCCAACTCTTCGTCGAACGGATTTGTCTTATCAGCAGCGCCTTTTTCCCATCCCTCCAAAAGAACTTTTGTGGAAGCAAGCACCATCTTGTCTGTGTCTTCATTCACTTTTTGCAATTTGCCGAGCTGATTTTCGGTCCAGTTGGTGGAGTGACAGGAAGTGCAGACAGATTTCATTTTTGATAACCGCTCTTTCTGTTCCTTTGCATCAATGAGATATTCGGTAGCAATCTTGCCCGTAAAAGTTGTAGGGAGCGGAAGTCCGTCGGCGTTTTTTATTTCAAATGTTTTTCCCGTCTTAGTCTGTGGATGAGAATAAACCAATCCGAATATTCTTACCCACAATCGGTCCGCAAAATTATGCGATCTCTGTGCAATTACTTCCCCATCACCATTTGTAAGAAGTGAATTGTGACATGTTGAGCATGTAGGAACGTTAATATCTTTTCCGATCACCCAGGGAACTGACTTGAAATTCATCTCCTCTTCTTTTGATTCATAAATATTTCCATGCTTGCTCTCTTTATATATGTTGTAAGCAGGAACATCCGGTTCAAGATGGCACTGTCCGCATGTGTACGGTTTGCGAGCAGTTTCAATTGAAAAGCTGTGGCGAGGATGGCACGATGTGCAGGAACCTTTGCTTCCGTCCGGATTGATTCTTCCGACTCCCTGGTTCGGCCAGTTAGTCAGACGCGGCACTTCAATATCTCCCAAGGCATTCTTCACTGTCATCATTCCATCCACTTTTATCTCAGTACCGTGGCAATTCAAACAGGTTTCTCCTATTGCCGAATCATTCCGGCCTCCGTGGATTGTCTTTCCATCTAAAAAATCTTTAGTTGACGTGAGTGTTTCCACCAGCAGGTTATAAACCGGATTTTTTGTTAGATTAAAATTCGCATTCGCTTTTTTGGATTCCGAATACTGATCGACCTCGTCGGGATGACAGGTTTTGCAATCGTTTGGAGAAACCACCACATTAATTTTGTATCCGAAATGTTCAAAATTGTCCGCATGAGAGGTAGCATTGAGCGAATGGCATTCATAACATCCTACCGCAGTTCCGGCATTTTCAATTTTTGAAATTTCTTTTACAGAAATTCTTTTTTCTAATAAATTTTTTCTTATTGCAGAGGCAACCGAGCTTTCCGAATGTAAGCTTTTCTTCCAGTCTCCTACTATTCCCGGAGTAACAGACGAATGGCAGTCGATGCATTCCTGGCTCTGTGCACTCAATTTAATCTCTTCAGATTGAGGTAAAATATTCCCGGATGTTGAAAGGAGTGAAGAGATGATCAAGAAAAAAATAGTTCTTTTCATATCGCCTCAAAATTATAATAGGATTTACATGTCCAATGTAAGAGTTGGGATTAATAATTTCAATTGCAGTAAGTTTATAAAAAGATGAAGATGACAAATGATAAATAAATTCAGCGGGTGAAATTTTTTTCTCTTCCCATTTCTTAATATATTTGCGGCGCTGTTTTACGGAGAGGTGCAGGAGTGGTTGATCTGGCTTCCCTGGAAAGGAAGTGTACCTGCAAGGGTACCGAGGGTTCGAATCCCT
>JAKAMT010000084.1 GCA_021812705.1 Bacteroidota bacterium
TGCCCGGTCTGAGAGTCGCTTATTTTTAAACCGTCCAATAAAACAAGGGTCTGTTCGAATGTTCCTCCCCGTATAGCGATGTCGCTCTGCACTCCTTCTGCACCTCTGGTCTTTACGTCTAACCCGCCTATACTTTTTAACAGGTCCAGAATATTATTTGCCGGAGTGTTCCCGATCTCCTTTTGATCTATTAGAATAATAGACCTGGCTAAATTTGAATATAAAAGAGGGGTTTTGCCGGCTGTTACAATAACCTCGTCGAAATTTTTAACTTCATCTTTCTGGGCGAAGATTATTCCTGATGAAAATATGAGCAGGATTATATGTATAAGTTTTCTCAAATAACCAGTTGAATTATTGGAAGGAATATTTCTTGAGGCGGCATAACCGACAAACGGCACAAATGTGTTTTCTTTGCCCAAAAATTTTAACTTCTTCTCGAAACAGCTCCTCAGTCAGTTGTTATAAACTTATAACATCGTTATAAATAATGAATGCCATCAAAAGCAAAAGAAGCGCAAATCCGATATTCTGAATTACCAATTTCAATTTGAGTGGAAGCTCCTTCTTAAAAATTCCTTCAAGCAGAATTATTACAAAATGTCCCCCGTCTAAAACCGGAAACGGAAGAATATTAATAATTGCAAGATTCAAACTGAGCATGGCAAGAAAATATAAGAACGAAACCCCGCCGCTGTCTGCGGATCGCACTGCGAACTGGGCAATCTTTACGGGCCCGCCAAATGCATCTTTAAACGCAAGTTTTCCGGTAAAGACTTTCTGCATCATGCTGAAGAAGATAAGCGTAAAATCCTTTGCCTTCGTTATTGCCTGCGGAATGGATTCAAAAAATCCGTACGTGCGGTATTCAATTTCTCCCACGTATGCAATGTTATGGCTTATCCCGATCTTACCGTCCATTGCCGGTTTAACGCTTGTGCGTATTGTATCCTTGTCGCGGAGAAGCACCATCGGTATAGATTTGTCCTGATTGGCGGTTATGATTTCGTTGATCTGATTGCTTTCTTTTATTGTAACCGAGTTAAGAGATAAAATCAGATCACCGCTTTTCAAACCGGCATCCTGCGCCGGAGAATTTTTTAATACCTCAACAATTATTGCCTGTGTGGGATTTGGAAAAAGAAAAAATCCCTTGTGAGAGTTATCTTTTAAAAATTTTGACGAAATATTAAATGACTGCGCTGCGCCGTTCCGTTCAACGGCTACTTTTACATTATCTGATTTCTGATCCTGGAGAAGGAGGTTTTCAACATCCTGCCAGTCTTTTGCTTTTGTGCCGTTGATGGAAATTATTTTATCGAACGACTGGAATCCGGCTTTTTCTGCAACGCTTCCTTTATCGACTGCTGCTATAGTTGTTGATTTTGCAATCTCTTTGCCGTGGAAAAAATTAATTCCCCAAAAAATTAAAAGTGTGAGAGTAAGATTCATCATAACGCCTGCGGTTATGACGAATATTTTTGGTAAAGTTTTTTTTGCGCGGAATTCGTACGGCTGAGGTTCCGTGTTGGCAAATTTTGTATCAAAGCTTTCATCAACCATGCCGGCAATTTTCACGTAACCGCCAAAGGGGAGAAGAGATAAGCGGTAATCTGTGTTTCCCTGCCCGTCGAAATCTTTTGGTAAATCGCCGAATGTGAATCCGCTAAGTTTATTGTACCCGAACAAACGCTTTCCGAATCCGATCGCAAATACGTCCACTCTCATTTTGGATAGCTTTGCCGCAGCGAAATGCCCGAATTCATGTACGAATACTAATATTCCTATCGTTAGAATAAAATAGATGATATACTCCATTCAGCGTCCTAATTATATTTTTTGTTTAGATATTCCCTTGTCTTAAAATCCGTATGGAAAATAGTTTCAAGATCAGGATTAACGGATTTCTCAACCGAATTCAGCGCATCTTCAATAAGATCGGGTATTTCGCTGAATTTAATTCTGCCTGAGAGGAATTTTTTTACGGCTACTTCATTGGCTGCATTTAAAATGCAAGGCGAAGTGCCACCCTCTCTGATTGAATCATAAGCTATTTTAAGACATGTAAATTTATGTAAATCCGGCTCAAAAAACGTCAACTGATTTATTTTTCCAAGATCGGTTTTTACTTCGCTGTAATTATACCTTGCCGGGTAACTAAGCGCATAAAGAATAGGCAGTTTCATGTCCGGATGGCTCATCTGTGCTTTCATAGAGCCGTCGATGAACTGCACCATTGAATGAATAATAGATTGTGGATGAATCAGCACATCAATTTTTTCCTTCGGCAGTTTGAAAAGCCAGAAAGCTTCTATCACTTCCAGCCCTTTGTTCATCATTGTTGCGGAATCTATTGTGATCTTGCTTCCCATTTTCCAATTCGGATGGTTCAACGCGTCTTCAATAGTGACGTTGCCAAATTCATCTTTGTTTTTGTTGAGGAACGGACCGCCGGATGCTGTAAGAATCAATCTTTCGATCTCTTTCTTGTTCTCCCCGCTGAGACATTGAAATATTGCGCTGTGCTCGGAATCTACCGGAAGAAGTTCTGCCCCCGTCTCTTCGCAAAGCCCGGTTACTATTTCCCCCGCTGTAACAAGCGTCTCTTTGTTCGCCAGAGCGATCCGTTTTTTTAATTTTATTCCCTCCATGGTTGGCGCTAAACCTACAAATCCGACTAATGCAGAGACTAGAATATCGTAATCGCCTTCTCTGGTAATTCTTATCAGTCCTTCATTGCCGTGATATATTTTGCAGGAGCTGCCGCAAAGGAGCCTAAGTTCTTCAGCTTTTTTTTCATCTCCAACTACCACTGCTTTCGGATGAAATTCATCTATCTGTTTCTTAAGAAGATGAATGTTGCTGTTCGCTGTGAGACCGGTTACCTGAAATTCATCTTTAAATGTTCGTATTATCTGAAGAGTGTTAATGCCTATTGAACCCGTAGAGCCTAATATCAGAACTTTTTTCATTCTTTGTCCACCGGTAAAATCCGGTCCGGAAAAAATTTAATAGCAAACTGCTATGCAAAAAAATTGTGCGTTAAACCAAGCAAAAAATTAATAAGGACAATAGTATAAATTATTGCGTTCAATTTAAAAAGTTTTTGAACGTTTTTGTATCCCTCTTCGCTAATAGGCGAGCTGCTTTCAAAATCAGATCCCAATCCAATACGGATCTTTTTCGATGTGGGAATAATAAAACCCACTAAAACGAATAATAGCAAAATCATCAGTATCTGTTTTGTTGCCAGCCAATGGTTGGACGAAAAATTAAAAAATCGGTAAGCGGGATTCATAAGTGTCATTCCGATTCCGGTGACAAGTATTCCCAGGGAACTAACAAGCCCTATCACACTGCCGAATTTTATGTAAATATGGATTAATTTTTTTTCGCCGTTTTTATTTCTGTTGGAAATTATATAACTCTTCAGAATTGAATCCGACAAAAAATTTAAACCCCACGCCCCGGCCGAAAAAGCATGAAGATAAACAAAAAGTAGATAAACCATATTTTCTCCCATATGGATTAACATAAATAAATATAATAAAAAGTAGTTGATTAGCGTAAGAAGAAAACCTTCTTCAAAAGAATAACTATAATCGGAATGTAGAAGTTCAATAGGTCTCTGAGACTTGCTCAGGAATAGAATTAGGATTATAAACTATTTGTCAACTCGAACAGAGCAGGTTTTTAAAGGGTCGAGATAATATTATTCAAAGCATTATCATATTCAAGAATTAATTTTTCCATCAAAGATTTTACCGGAAGAATTTCACGTATCAGTCCGGCTCCCTGACCGGCTTCGAGCATTCCGTTTTCTTCGTCCCCTTCAAAAATACCAATCCTTTCTCTCTTCTCGCCGAGCATTTCTTTCAAATGCGTTTCATCGGCTCCATTCAATTCCTCATTGTAAACATCTGAGGTGAATTTATTTTTAATCATTCTTGCGGCGCCGATTTTTTTAAGTATGAGAATTGTATCGTTATCCCCGGCTTCCACAACTTTTCTTTTATAGTTGATGTGTGCGGAAGATTCTTCTGTGACGGCGAATCTGGTGCCCATCTGAACTCCTTCTGCCCCAAGAGAAAGTGCCGCAAGAATTCCTTTCCCGTCCGTTATTCCGCCGGCTGCAATGACGGGTATTTTTATATTATCCACAAGCTGCGGGATAAGACAGAGGGTTGTAATTTCGTCGGCACCGTTGTGGCCTCCGGCTTCAACGCCTTCGCCAACTACCGCATCGCAGCCGACACTTTCGGCTTTGAGCGCAAATTTTACGGAGGGAACTACATGAATAACTGTTATGTTATTTTTTTTTAGCTGCTCAATAAATTTACCGGGATGCCCCGCCGAAGTAAAAATAATTTCTACATTTTCCTGAATCACTACGTCTATTAGATCCTTCGCATCGCTTCGAAGAAGGGGTACGTTTACTCCGAAGGGATTACCTGTCGCAGTTCTGCATTTAACAATATGCTCTCTTAGCAGTTCGGGCTTCATGGAGCCGGCGCCTATTAAACCGAGTCCGCCGCTGTTTGATACCGAGGCCGCGAGTTTCCACCCGCTAACCCATACCATACCGCCTTGAATTATAGGATGTTCAATTTTCAAAATCTCCGTTAAGCGATTTTTAATGTTCATTTAATGCTCGTTTTAATTTAATGGTTTTCCGCATGCCCAAAATTGAAAAATCAAAATTCAAATTCCAAAGCCGAAACGTTCTATTTTTAACTTAACTTCCGGTTTGATAAACGATTCCCCATTAATTAAATTCACAGCGTTTATTTATAAAAAAAGGAAAATATTGAGAGCCGTAATTCCCGCAGCGGGATTTGGAACAAGACTTAAGCCGCATACCTATTCTCTTCCGAAAGTACTTCTCAATGTCGGCGGTAAACCGATCCTGGGCCACATCATCGAAAAACTACTCGATGAAAAAATATATAACGCCACTTTCATTACCGGCTATCTTGGCGAGCAAATTATTGAATTTGTCGGCAAAAATTATCCCGATCTGAAAGCGGATTTCGTTAATCAGGAAGAAATGCTCGGTTTGGGGCACGCGGTTAAACTTGCGGTTCCCACATTTGATAACGAGGAGATTTTTATAATCCTCGGCGATACGATATTTGATGTTGATTTGAAATCACTGTTTGAAAATAAAGTAAGTGCACTGGGGGTAAAATCCGTTGAAGATCCATCCCGCTTCGGCGTGGCGGTATGCGAAGGGAACAGGATTGTGAAATTGATTGAGAAGCCCAAAGAACCGATATCCAGACTTGCGCTGGTTGGTCTTTATTATATTTCGAACACAAAATTATTGATTGAATCGTTGAATGAACTATTCACCAAAGAGATTAAAACACGCGGAGAATATCAGCTTACAGACGCCTTGCAACTGATGATAGAGAAGGGAGAAAATTTTTCCACATTCCAGGTGGACGGCTGGTATGACTGCGGAAAGCCCGAAACTCTCCTTTCTACAAATCAATTTCTGCTTACTAAAAGAGGAACTAACCGGACCATTGAAAATGTTGTGATAAATGATCCCGTTTTCATCTCCGATACCGCAGTCGTTAAAAATTCCATCATCGGTCCTTACACAACTATATCCGACGGCTGCGAAGTAAATGATGCAATCATTCGTAATTCAATTATCGGTTCCGGCGCAAAAATCGGAAAGGTTATTCTCGAAGATTCCATAGTGGGAAGCAACGCGGTTGTAAGCAGCACATATAAAAAAATGAATGCCGGTGATTCATCTGAAATAGAATTTAACTAGAACTTAATTAAATAGAGGAATAAATGTCATACTTATTCACATCAGAATCTGTAAGTGAAGGACATCCGGATAAAGTCTGCGATGCAATTTCGGACGGCGTTTTGGATGCAATTTATGCAAAAGATCCTAAAGCCCGCGTCGCCTGCGAAACTTTTGTAACAACAGGACTTGTAGTTGTAGGCGGTGAAATTACAACCAATGCTTATGTTGATGTTCAGGATGTTGTACGCTCTACAATCAGAAAAATCGGCTATACAAAAGCTGAATATAAATTTGATGCAGACTCCTGCGGAATTTTAAACGCTATTCATTCTCAATCGCCGGATATTGCAATGGGGGTAGATACGGGAGGTGCAGGCGACCAGGGAATCATGTTCGGTTTTGCATGCGACCAGACTCCCGAATATATGCCGATGCCCATAGTATATGCCCATAAACTCGTAAAAAAACTTGCCGATATAAGAAAGAAAAATTTGAAGCTGATGCCATACTTGAGACCCGATTCCAAATCTCAAGTTACAATTGAATACGACGATAATCATAAACCCCTGCGCGTTGATGCCGTCGTTATTTCAACCCAGCACGATGCCAATGTAAGTCAAAATAAAATCAAAGCAGATGTCATTAAACATGTCATCAAAAAAGTGATACCTGCAAAATATTTGGATTCAAAAACAAAATATTTCGTAAATCCTACGGGAAGATTTGAAATCGGCGGACCGCACGGAGACAGCGGATTGACGGGAAGAAAAATAATTGTAGACACCTACGGCGGATGGGCGCCTCACGGCGGCGGAGCTTTTTCGGGAAAAGATCCTTCCAAGGTGGACAGAAGCGCAACTTATGCAGCCCGACACATCGCAAAAAATGTTGTCGCCGCGGGACTCGCTAAAGAATGTTTGGTTCAAGTGGCATATGCTATCGGCGTAGCCGAACCGGTTTCGGTTTTTGTAGATACAAAAGGAACGGGAAAAATTTCGGACAAGAACATTGCCGAGATGATAAAGAAAGAAGTGAACATGACCCCGAAAGGAATTATCGAAAGATTGAAATTGAGAAGGCCGATTTATCAAAAAACATCCTCCTACGGTCACTTCGGACGCAACGATAAAGACTTTACGTGGGAACAGTTGGATCTCGTTCCGGCATTTAAAAAATATTTAAAATCTAAATAAGGAAGTAAAATGAGTCAGATTATGGAAGCAGATTATAAAGTAAAAGATATATCGCTTGCAGAGTGGGGAAGAAAAGAGATTCAATTGGCGGAAGCTGAAATGCCGGGATTGATGTCTCTTAGAAAAGAGTATGGAAAGACAAAACCGCTGAAGGGTGCACGAATTGCGGGATGTCTCCACATGACAATTCAAACGGCTGTGCTTATCGAGACGCTTATAGAACTAGGGGCGGAAGTCAGATGGTCTTCATGCAATATTTTTTCTACTCAAGATCATGCCGCCTCTGCAATAGCAGCCGCGGGAATTCCCGTCTTTGCTTGGAAAGGAATGAATCTTGAAGAATTTGACTGGTGCATTGAACAGACACTCTTTTTTGGAGACGATAAGAAACCGCTTAACATGATCCTGGATGACGGCGGCGATCTGACGAATATGGTACTGGATAAATTCCCTGAACTGGTAAAAAACATCAAAGGAATTTCTGAAGAGACGACAACAGGAGTTCACCGCCTTTACGACAGGGTTAAAGCCGGTACACTTCCTATTCCCGCGATCAATGTTAACGATTCTGTTACCAAGTCTAAATTTGACAATAAGTACGGATGCCGCGAATCTTTGGTTGACGCGATCCGCAGAGCAACGGATCTTATGATGGCTGGCAAAGTTGCGGTCGTAGCCGGATACGGCGATGTCGGAAAAGGATCGGCGCAGTCGCTTAGAAGCGCAGGCGTTCGGGTTATTGTTACGGAAATAGATCCCATCTGCGCTCTTCAGGCGGCTATGGACGGCTATGAAGTCAAAAAAATGATCGATGCAATTCCTCGCGCGGATATTGTTGTGACCGCGACGGGAAACGTTGATATTATTACTGAGAAACATTTCAGGGCGATGAAAGATAAAACAGTAGTCTGCAATATCGGACACTTTGATAATGAAATAGACATGGCCTGGCTGAATAAAAATTACGGCGAAACAAAAGATACAATCAAACCTCAGGTTGATAAATATTCAATTAACGGAAATGATATTATAGTTCTTGCTGAGGGAAGATTAGTAAATCTGGGCTGCGCAACGGGGCATCCCTCTTTTGTAATGTCGAATTCATTCACAAATCAGGTTCTCGCACAGCTGGAACTATATTTGAATTCCGCCAATTACGAAAAGAAAGTTTATATGCTGCCGAAACATCTTGATGAGCAGGTTGCAAGACTTCATTTAAGCAAAATTGGCGTTGAGCTTGATGTGCTCAATGATAAACAGGCAAACTATATTGGAGTAAAAGCGGAAGGACCGTATAAAGCGGATTACTACAGATATTAATAAGTAAGAATATTTATTGATTGAGGCTGTCGCATTTTTTTCGGCAGCCTCTTTTATTTTATACGGCTGCAAAATTTGCAGAGTCGCTGTTTCCAAAAAGAAATTTTCCTCTCGCTTTCAGGAGATCCGCCAGCGCATTGAGCAGAGTATGTACGTCGGATGGTTTGCTCAAATAAATATCGCAACCTGCGTCCAGAGCGTTAATCCTATCCTTATTATACGCATGTGCAGTATAACAGATCACCGGAATGTGCGAATAAACAGGATTATTTTTTATCTCTTTTGTCAGATCAAGTCCGTTCTTGTTTCCCCGTATGGAAATATCCATAAGAATGATATCGTACTTTTCTCTCTCCATCAGATTATAAAACGAGTCGGATGAATCGCAGATATCCACGATGAAATATTTTTTTAAAAACAACTGAAGAAATTTCTGATTCTCAAAATCATCTTCAGTAACAAGAAGTTTTAATTTTGAATCCGCTATATTCCCCATCGCATATCTCCGTTAAAAATAACCGTGAAGACGGTTCCGTGATTTATTTCGCTTTTTACTTTTACTCTTGCTTTGTTTATATCAAGAAAACTTTTGATAAGGGCAAGACCCAATCCGGTCCCTTCGTATCTTCTTGTATATCCCATCTCTTCCTGGGAAAAAGGGGTGAACAGTTTTTCAATATATTCTTTAGACATTCCTTTGCCCGAATCGGCGACGTCGACACAAAAATCCGAATACTGTTGATAAATATTAATCTTAATCCATCCTTTGTCCGTGTATTTAATGGCGTTGTCTATCAGATTGATAAAAATCTGGGCCGCGGCATAATGATCCAGCACGACAATTGAATCTTTCTCCAAGGAATTCGTGAGTTCAAGCATAAGATTTTTTTCTTCCGCCATAGACCTGAATTCATTCTGAAGCGTTTTTAATAACGCCAAAAGGTCAACCTTTTCGAACCGGGCGTTGTAATTTCCCGTTTGAAGCTGAGACATATTCAGGAGAAGATCGAATGTTCTGTACAAACGTTTGCTGTTGTTCTTCATCGAGCGGAGTATATTTACAAATTCACCTTTCCGGACATCTTTCAGTTCGTCCGCCAGCAGATCGGAATATCCTACGATTACATTCAGAGGAGAACGGATCTCGTGCGATATCTGTGCAAGGAAAAATTCTTTTAGTCTCTTGGCGTCTTCCGCGCGTATTAAAGCTTCTTTTAAATTCTTTTCGGTGTTCTTTAATTCAGTGATGTCGCGTCCGTAAACCTGGCACACCGAAAATTTCTTCACTCCTTCTATAATAAACTGGAAATATTTGTTGTTGAGGGAGGAAGTGAAGCTCATTATTTTCTCATTCCCAATAATTTCCTTGAAGTCGTAGCTCTTAAGGAAAGGGAGAACCTCTTTAGAATCTTCGCCGAGCAGATGCCTGTGCGGAAAAATTTTATGTGCGGAGTTGTTGGCGAGTATTATTCTTCCTTCTTTGTCGAATCTGAAGATCGGGTCGGGAGAAAGTTCCGCGAAGAGCGCCATTAATTCCGCCTGCTCTAAGCGGATATTTTTTTCCTCCTCAAGATGCCTCTTCTTCATCGGTATGATTATGTAGCGGAAATAAATGAAAGTGACCGCTATAATCACCGCGAAAAGTATAAGTGAAAATAAAATAGGGTTCTCTACGCTAAATAGATTTTCCTGATTTATCTTCCCTATAGACTGAAAAGAAGAGTCCAAAGATGATTTGGGCAATGCTTGTAAGAATAAAGAATGCCACTGCATCAGCGAATCCTAATATCAAATTTGAAAATTTTGCAATTACTGTAAGTTGATAAATAAGAAATATTGTTAGAAATAGATTCAATTTTTCAACGGTTACGAAACTGGTAATCAAACTTTTTAATATAATTAGAGCGATTCCACTATTGAGTAATATATAAATTATAACAATTTTACTTGAATCAAACTTAAAAATTGTTGGAGAGAGTAATAGAATTGAAACTAAAATAACCCACGGCCAATATTTTTTTAATAAAATAAAATTTATTAATGATAATAGTAATAAATAATTAATTATAAGCATAATTTGAGGTTGATATGCAGTTTTGATTATAAATAAAAATAAAAGATTAATCGGATCGATACAGGATAGAATTAGAAAGAAAAGAAAATATTTTCCTTTGTATTGCTTGAATGGGGGAATTAGCCAAACAAATATACTTACAAAAAAAAGTAATTTAGTAATATCTGCTACATTCATATTGTTGGACAAAATGGCGGACAAGGAACGCTTTGTTCTAGTGTAACATCATTATAAGTTAATGAGATCACTTCTGCTCTTACTTCAACCGTTACTGCGTCTATAGTTGCAGACATTGCTGCGCCAGAAATTTTACTTGAATTAGTTTGCTTTTTAGGAACGCGCAAAAGATTTTGAATCATATGTTTGCTGTAGATGTAGAGAGGTTCTTTCTTATCCATGATAACTCTTTCTTTTGATAAGAATTTTCTCTCCTCGTCGCGGATAACTACTTGATTGTCTTTAATAGTAATCAAGATGTAATCTTTTCCTTTTGCAAGCGCCTCTTCCAAATCAGCAACACTGATTGCAACAGAACCGATTACTTTACCGAAAAGTTTGTCCGCTTCTCCTTTAGAAAATAATTTCCCAACAATGCCTAATTTGCCGTCCTGTGCAGAGAGATTAGTGACGAATAAGATCGACAAAAGAAAAATGAATGCCGCAAATGATTTAATAGTTCTCATAACTGCCCCTATATTTTACCCTTTGAAATGAAAATTTTGACGATTTTATGCTTTAATATAGAGATTTACTTCAATAATACAAATCGTTTTTAGAAAATCCCTGCTATTTTGTAGCCGCATCCTGAACAGCAATTTTTAGTCAGTTTATTCTTTTTAACTGAATGCCAGTCCCTTTCAATAATGGGCATTCCGCAAGATGGGCAGTACGTATTCTGTCCCTGCGGAAAATGAACATTGCCAGTATAGCAGTATTTTATTCCCATCCCTTTAGCCGTTTTTCTGGCGTTATTCAAAGTTGAAAGGGGAGTTGGATTCTTGTCCCTCATTTTAAAATCCGGATGGAATGCAGTGAAATGGAGCGGAACTTCATCCTCTAGATTTTCTAAAATCCATTCGCACATTCTTTTAAGTTCGTCTGCAGAATCGTTCTCGTCAGGAATTAACAGATTTGTAATCTCTAACCAGACATCGGTTTCATTCTTTAGCCAAATAAGAGTATCTAAAACATCCGACAGATGAGAGAAAGTTAATTTGTTGTAAAAGGGTTCGGAGAATGCCTTCAGATCCACATTTGCGGCATCAATGAATTTGTATACCTCTTTTCTTGCTTCTCTGTCGATATATCCTGCAGTGACCATTACCGATTTTATTTTTGCCTGACGGGCAAGTCTGGAGATATCTATTAGGTACTCGCCGAAAATCACCGGATCATTATAAGTAAAGGCAATCGAAGGAGAATCATATCTTTTTGCAAGCGACACAACATC
>JAKAMT010000003.1 GCA_021812705.1 Bacteroidota bacterium
GATTCCCGCCTGCGGCGGGCAAGCTGGAAAATGTTTATGAAGCGATTTTATAATTTCTAATTTATCATTTATAATTTATTTTCCCACCATTTTTAATAAGCTTTGCAAACCAGCGGACAGCCGCGATAAATTTTCTCCGCACGACTGCCCGCGCATGTAAACTATTTACTATTCACCATTCGCAATTCACTATTTACCATTCACTCTAAATTCTTTCTTCCACACGAGCTACTTCATCACAACCATCTTTTTCACTTCGGAATATTTTTCAGTCTGAAGTTTGTAAAAATAAACTCCCGAGCTCAACTGATAATTCTGAATTGATAATTTCGCATTGTGCGTTCCAGCTGATTGGAATTCATCTACAATTAGAGCCACTTCCCTTCCCAGCAGATCAGTAACACTCAAACGCACCTTTCCGCCCGCCGGAAGCTGATAGCTTATCACCGTTTCCGGATTGAAGGGGTTGGGATAATTCTGATCTAATTTATATGCGGAAGGAATCTCCTCTTTATCTTCAACAGCCGTTGGATTGAAGTCAACTTTCGTTAATCCCCATGAGCTGCCGATCCAGAGATTATTATTTTTATCGACCACAAGATCATTTACACAAGTGCCCGGAAATGTATTATTATCATTGACGTAGCTGGTCCAGGTGGTTCCGTCAAATTTGTAGAGCCCCTTATTATCGCTCACTTGTCCGCAGAATCCCGTTCCCACCCAAACATCATTATTCCTGAAAGCGATTGCGCTGATGTAGCCGGTTTTTAAATTGCTGTTTGACGGCGTATAACTTGTCCAGGTAGAGCCGTTAAATTTGGATAGTCCGCCTCCGATAAAATAACCAGTAACGGGATCTTTATCTTCGCATCCGAACCATACATTGCCAGAAGCATCAACAGCAATTGATCTCACATAATTTCCGCATAAGCCGCCGCTTGTATTCTCCTTCGTATACGTAGTCCAGCTTGAGCCGTTATATTTATATAATCCGATGCGGGTGCCGCACCAGATATTTCCTGCATTATCTTTTGCTACAGCTTCAACACCGTAGTAATTATAATTATCCGTGAAAGATGACTGAGTCCATGTTGAACTGCCGTTAAATTTAACAACTCCGGAGTAAGAAGAGTTTGCGGTGTTAATTCCGACCCAGACATTATTGCCCGCATCAGTTGTAATGCAATAAGTATAATTACTTAAAATTCCGCTGTTAGCAGCAGTATAATTCGTCCAGTTTGATCCGTCAAATTTATAAATGCCGTTGGCATAAGTGGCAATCCACAAAGTGCTTCCGTTCATCTTCAACCCATTGATAGTATTGTCTTTCAGAGAAGAGTTGTTGGAATTGTAATTTGTCCAGTTGGTCCCGTCGAATTTAACAAGTCCCCAGAAGTATGTCCCGATCCAGATATTGCCGCTGGCATCTGTTGCCAGTTCATCGACATTATTATCGGGCAATTTTGAAGATGTGTTTTGATTATTGTAGGTAGTCCATTTAGGAACCTGCGCATAGAAGTTTACGCAGAACATTGAAAGGACAAGCAATACGGTAATGACTTTTTTCATGATCACTCCTTTTAAGAATAATGACAATTCTTTCGCGTCAGCGCGTAAGAATAGACCCTCTAGTTAGATTTATATATAAAAGCTTATTTCTAAAAGCGGAATATTAATAATCATGAAATTCTATTTTTAATTTAGAGAGAAATGAAATTAAATTCTATCTTAATAACGTTATCCATTTAAATCGGTGAAGCAGATCACAGATGCTTCAGTTCATTAAATCTGAAACACCCGGTTGTATGGTCGTTCACCAATCCTACCGCCTGCATGAAAGCGTAGCAAATCGTTGAACCTACGAATTTGAATCCCCGTTTTTTAAGGTCTTTGCTGAGCGCGTCCGATATTTCCGTTTTAGGCGGAATCTCTTTTAATGATTTCCGTTTATTAATAAGCGGCTTCCCATCAACAAATCCCCACAGATATTTATCGAATGAGCCGAACTCCTTCTGGATTTCTAAAAATAATTTTGCGTTAGTGACCGCCGAGTCTATTTTAAGACGGTTTCTGATAATCCCTTCATTATTAAGAAGCGATTCGATTTTTTTTGAATCGTATTTTGCGATCAGCTTTGGATTGAAATCGGAAAACGCCTTTCTGTAGTTCTCTCTTTTTCGGAGAATGGTGATCCAGCTTAATCCCGCCTGCGCTCCTTCGAGTATAAGGAACTCAAACAGTTTCTGATCATTATGAACGGGAACTCCCCATTCCTCGTCGTGATATTTCTGATAGAGCGGATCGTTACCCGCCCATTGGCAGCGTGTTTTCATGTTTTTTCGTTCAATGTTCAACGTACAAGGTTCGATGTGCTTGGTTCTTGGTGCTTGGTCCTTGGTTCTTGGTTCTTGGTTCTTGGTTCTTGGTCCTTGGTTCTTGGTGCTGGGGTCGTGGCTATGGGTTATCGGAGCGGCTTGTAATTTAGTTCTCGTTCAATGTTTTACAGCCTCTTGCCTCTAACCTCTAGCTTCTCTCCTTTTACCTCTCGCTTTTAAGCAATCCACACCGTTTTTATATTTACGAATTCTTTTATTCCGTAATGCGAAAGTTCCCTTCCGTAGCCGGAATTTTTTATTCCGCCGAACGGAAGCCGCGGATCGGATTTAACCATTCCGTTAATGAACACCGAACCGCTTTCAATTTTTGATGCAAACACTTTTGCTTTCGCTAAATCATTTGTCCATAAAGAAGCGCCGAGTCCGAATGCCGAATCATTTGCTATGCGGATCGCATCTTTTTCATCCTTCGCTTTTATGAGCGATGCAACCGGACCGAATATTTCTTCGCTGTATGCAAGAGTTCCGGGAAGAACATTTGCAAGAATTGTCGGCTCGTAAAAATATCCTTTGCCTTCAATCTTTTTTCCTCCGCATAAAATTTTTGCGCCGCTTGCAGCAGATTGTTTTACCTGCCCGTCCAATTCATTAAGAAGATCTTCGCGCGCAATTGGACCGAGATCAGTATCAAGATTCATAGGGTCGCCGATTTTAATTTTCTTCATCTCTTCCAGAAATAATTTCTCAAATTCATCATATATTTTTTCCACCGCGATAAATCTTTTTGCAGCTATGCAGCTTTGTCCGTTATTTATAATTCTTGCGGTTACTGCGGTCTTTGCAGCTTTTTCCAGATCGGCATCTTCAAGAATAATAAAAGGATCGCTTCCGCCGAGTTCCATTACACTCTTTTTTAATTTAGCGCCGCATCTTTGGGCGACCTGAATTCCAGCAGGTTCGCTTCCGGTGAGCGTTACCGCTTTAACTTTGGGATGGTCTATAATATCTCCTACAAATTTTGATCCCATCAGCATAGTCTTAAATATGTATTCCGGAAATCCGGCTTTCAGAAAAATCTCTTCAATCGCCAGCGCACTCATAGGCACATTCGACGCATGTTTTAGAATGCCAGCATTGCCCGCCATCAATGCGGGAGCCGCAAATCGGAATACCTGCCAGAAGGGAAAATTCCACGGCATTACGGCAAGCACTACTCCCAGAGGATCAAAGCGGACATAACTATGGGATGCGTCCGTTTCAACAATTTCCTCTTTCAAAATTTTCTGCGCATTCTCGGCATAGTATCCGCATACCCAGGCGCATTTTTCGACCTCGGCAATGGCCTGTTTGAGGGGCTTTCCCATCTCCAGCGTAAGAATTTTTCCGTAATGCTCTTTTTCTTCTTTAAGAATTCTTGCCGCTCCATTCATCAGTTTGGACCGGAACTGAAAATCTGTTTCTCTCCATTTTAGAAATGCCGCGTCTGATTTTTCAACGCATTCAAATATTTCAGGCAGACTCAATTCCGAAAAAGTTTTTTCAATTTTTCCCGTTGCCGGATTAATTGTTTGTATTGCCATTCTCATTCTCCAGGTTCTGGATCAGCCAAATCTATTTTTAAAAGAGAGGAATTATTATTGTTTCGACAAAGCAAAAAATTTTTATTATGTTCCAATTGAAATTACACAGAAAAACATTCACAATAAAACACTGTTCTTTTCAAAAGGTGCGGATCATATGGCAAAAACTAATCCAAAAACTTTTGTTCTAGACACAAACGTAATTCTTCACGACCCCACTTGCATCAATCACTTTCAGGAAAACAATATAATTATACCGCTCGCAGTGATAGAAGAACTCGATCATTTCAAGCGGGGCAATCAGGTAATAAATTTAAATGCGCGGGAATTTGCACGCACATTGGATTCGATTGCAGGGAATGAAGTCTTCAACGGCGGCGTTTCGCTTGGTAGAGGCAAAGGAAAGGTAAGAATAGTTATTACAAAAGGGCTCTCCCCCGAGATTCACGACGTGTTCAGGGAGGATAATGTAGACCACAGAGTTTTAAGCGCGGCGGTGGAAGCATCCAGGGAGAATAAAGGAAAGAGCAAGACAATTCTTGTGAGCAAAGATGTTAACCTGCGGATGAAATCGAAAGCAATCGGAATTCCGGCGGAAGACTACACGACAGACAGAGTCGTGAATGTGGAAGAACTTTACAGCGGCAAATCGGTTGTGGAAGATTTCGACGATGATATCCTTCAGCGTTTATATCAGCCCCCTTATGAGGTATTATCAAAGCAGATTTTGAAAAAATTGAAGAGCGAAGCTGTTCCGAATAAATATTTCATCATGCGCAACTCCAACCGTTCTGTTCTTGCCGCACTAAATAACGAGATGGATAAATTCAAACGGATCGACAAGCAGGCAGTTTACGGCATAAAGCCGCGCAACGCGGAACAGACTTTTGCTGTAGACGCCCTCTGCAATCCGGATATACCTTTGGTATCGATGACGGGAAAAGCGGGCACCGGAAAAACACTTCTCGCGCTCGCAGGCGCACTGCAGGTGAGAAAAAATTACCGCCAGATTTATATCGCACGCCCTGTTGTTCCGTTAAGCAATAAAGATCTTGGATTTCTGCCCGGAGATGTTGAGAGCAAATTGGCTCCTTACATGCAGCCTTTGTGGGACAATCTAAAAGTAATTCAGGATCAGTTTCCGGAGACGGACAAAAGCCATCAGATGATAAACACAATGCTCAAAGAAGAAAAGCTAGTTATAGAACCTTTGAGCTACATCAGGGGAAGAAGCCTTCAGCGGATCTATTTTATAGTTGATGAAGCGCAGAATTTAACGCCGCATGAAATTAAAACGATCATCACGCGCGCGGGTGAAGGAGCGAAAATAGTTTTAACCGGCGATGTTTATCAGATCGATCACCCCTATCTCGATTCGCAGTCGAACGGGTTATCTTATCTGATAGAGCATTTCAAGGGACAAAAACTTTATGCGCATGTAAATCTTGAAAAGGGGGAACGCTCGGAATTGGCCGAATTGGCCAGTAATCTGTTATAATATATTTTTTTCGAATCGTGCTTGACATGGGAGAATTTTTATTTTAGCTTTGCCGGCAAGTAAAAAGAAAAAAGAAATGAATCTCTTCAAAATAAATAACGCAGCCCTTGCAACTATGCACACAATGCAGATGGGTATGATGCGGTTTATTCCGAAGGGATAGATTATATAAATTTTTTAATCAAAGCCCTTCGGAAAATTTCGAAGGGCTTTTTTGTTTTAAACTATAGGACAGCAATGAAAAATAATTTTATAAATAGCCGGCAGAATAGTAATAAATCTCTTCAAACCATGATGATGATGACAATGTGCATGACATACCTCAAGCGGGAAGGGATTTCTTAGCGGATAAGAAAAATTCAATCAGAGAGCCCTTCACAAAATGAAGGGCTTTTTTTTTACAATTTTTTTAATAACAAAAGGAGAATAAAATGAGCAGCAAAAATAATTACCGGTTCGAAACACTTCAGCTTCATGCGGGTCATTCTGTGGACGGCGATACAAATTCCCGCGCGGTTCCTATCTATCAGACCTCTTCTTACACTTTCAACAGCGCGGAACACGCCGCAAAACTTTTTGACCTAAAAGAATTCGGAAATATCTACACAAGAATTATGAATCCCACAACCGCAGTTTTCGAAGAGCGGGTCGCCGCACTCGAGGGCGGCATCGGCGCTTTAGCCACTTCATCCGGGCACGCGGCACAGTTTCTTGCGATCACAACTATCGCAGAAGCGGGCGACAATATAGTTTCAACCAGCAATCTTTACGGCGGAACTTTCAATCAGTTCAAAGTTACATTTAAACGCCTCGGCATTAATGTAAAATTTGTTCCCAATGACGAGCCGGAAAGTTTTGCCGCGGCGATTGACGAAAAAACAAAAGCGCTTTACATCGAGACAATTACAAATCCGCGTTTAAATGTACCCGACTTTAAAGCAATCGCAGAAGTTGCTCATAAGAATGGAATTCCGTTGATCGTAGACAACACATTCGGCGCGGGCGGATATATTTGCAGGCCATTCGATTTAGGCGCAGACATCATAACTCATTCTGCCACAAAATGGATCGGCGGACACGGAACTTCTATCGGCGGAGTGATTGTTGATTCCGGAAAATTCAACTGGGCAAACGGAAAATTTCCTTCGTTCACTCAGCCGAGTCCCGGCTATCACGACTTAAATTTCTGGGAAACATTCGGCGCGCAGAGCCAGTTTGGAAATATTGCATTCATCATTCGTGCTAGAGTTGAACAGTTGCGTGATATTGGCGCGTGCCTGAGCCCGTTCAATTCTTTTCTTTTGCTTCAGGGATTGGAAACACTCTCGCTCCGCGCAGAAAGGCATTGTGAGAACTCTCTCAAGTTAGCGCGGTGGCTTCAATCCCATCCGCTTGTCGATTGGGTTTTATATCCCGGACTCGAAAACCATCCCAATCATGAAAACGCGAAAAAATATTTCAGAAAAAATCTTTTCGGAGGAATAGTTTCTTTCGGATTTAAAGACGGTATTGAAGCCGGAAAAATATTTATCAACAATGTAAAACTTGCCAGTTTGGTAGCGAATGTGGGCGATGCCAAAACTTTAGTCATTCATCCTGCGTCGACAACACACCAGCAGTTAAGCGAGCAGCAGCAGATAGAGAGCGGCGTAAGACCGGAGATGATAAGAGTATCTCCCGGGCTTGAGCATATCGACGATATAATCGGCGATTTTGAACAGTCGTTTGAAGTTGTAAAAAAATCTATAAAGCGATGAGGAGGATGAAATGAAAGTTATAAAATTCGGCGGTTCGTCAATCGGTTCACCTGAAAGGTTTTTGAATGTTTCAAAAATTATTATTTCAAAAATTAAAACCGATTACTCAATTGTTGTTTTGTCGGCCATAGGCGGCATTACAGACAAACTTTTGGATGCGATTGAATTGGCAAGCGGCGGCGATCCAAAATATGTCGATGCGTTCGAAGAAATCAAAACCGTTCACAATAATTTTGTTTCGGAAATAATTCCCCCGCAATTTCAGCAGGAAGCCAAAAACAAAATAGAATCTCTGTTAAAAAGATTGCACGAAAAACTGAACGGCGTGTATCTGCTTAATGAATGTTCAAGCCGCATAAGCGATTCAATCGTCACTTACGGCGAATATCTTTCAAATAATCTAATGGTTTATCTATTGAGATCGGAAGGAGTGAATTGCGACTTCAGCGATGCGCGCAATCTAATAAGAACAGATTCAGACTACGGAGATGCGCATGTTAAATTCACGGTCACAAACGAGCTTCTTCAGAAATGGTACCATTCATTGGACAAAAATACAATTCCCATTGTAAACGGATTTATCGGATCAGATGCTCACGGCCACATTACAACTTTGGGCAGAAGCGGTTCGGATTTTACGGCTACAATAATCGGCGGTGCGCTCGAAGCTGATCTGGTTGAGATATGGACCGATGTGGACGGAGTGATGACAGTTGACCCGAGAATTGTGCCGGCGGCAGTAACACTTAACGAACTTAATTATAACGAGGCGTCGAGTCTTGCGGTGCTTGGCGGAAAAGTGATTCACCCGAAAACGATTTCTCCGGTTGAAAGACACAATGTTCCGGTGAACATTCGGAATACATTCCGTCCCGAAATCGACGGCACATTCATAGGTTCAACAAAGATTGAATCGGAAGCGGGAATAAAAACTATAACATACCTTAACGGTCTTTCGTCGATTACAATTTATGAATCGGAATCCAGATACGGACACAAAATTCTTGCGCGGTTGTTCGGTTTACTTTCGCGGCTCGATATTCCGATTATTACAATCAGCAAATCCGCATACAACCAGACAATCTGCCTGATCGTTAAAAATAAATATGAAGAGCTCGTTCTTGAAAATATAAAACTGGAACTCGTGCTCGAAATCGAGAAAGGTATTATAGGCGAGATTGTTTCTAAAAAAAATCTCTCCATCGTTTCCGCTATCGGCGTTAATGAAAATAATATTTCTCATGTATCGAGAAAAATTTACGATGTGCTTGAGAACAGCGGAATAAAAGAGATTA
The DNA here is from genome assembly GCA_021812705.1 of Bacteroidota bacterium. Lineage (GTDB taxonomy): Bacteria > Bacteroidota > Ignavibacteria > Ignavibacteriales > Melioribacteraceae > Fen-1258. The sequence goes on from JAKAMT010000003.1 coordinate 8,467, forward strand.
ATTTTTTGAATGATCCCGCTTCACTGAACATTTCGTTTGTGGTCGAAGAGAATGAAGTGAATAAAACAATCGCAGACCTGCACGAAGAATTTTTCACCAAATCCGAATCTGTTAATGTAGCATAATTCCCAAGGAGAGGATTAAAATGAATGAACTGGATGAATCCGACACAACAAACACAATAGAGTTCAAGGAGAGATTTTTTCTTGAGTCGGGAAAATCTCTCCCCTCGGTTACGGTTGCGTATGAAACTTACGGCCGGCTCAATACCGAAGGAACAAATGCAATTTTGATTTGCCACGCACTCACCGGTGATTCTCATGCATCATCGCTAAACAATCCGGTGAACGGCAGACCGGCTCAAAAAGGATGGTGGGAAGGGCTTATTGGAAAAAATAAAGCATTCGATCCGGAAGAATATTTTATAGTGTGCTCTAATGTTCTAGGCGGATGCTACGGAACAAGCGGACCTACCTCAATAGATCCTTCAACAGAAAAAAAATACGGAATAAACTTTCCCGAAATCACCGTCCGGGACATGGTAAACCTTCAATACAAACTTTTGCAAAAACTTGGTGTTACAAAGTTAGCCGCTGTTTCCGGCGGCTCACTCGGAGGGATGCAGGCGCTTGAGTGGGCGGTTATTTATCCCGAATTTGTCGAAAAAATAATTCCCATCGCAACGGCCGCGCGGCATTCTGCATGGTGCATCGGACTCAACAGTGCCGCACGCAAAGCCATAACGGACGATAAAGACTGGAACAACGGGTGCTATGTTGAACAGCCGCGCAACGGTTTGGCTACTGCAAGAATGATAGCAATGATTTCATACAGAAGTCCAGAAAGTTTCTCAAAAAGATTCGGACGCGAAATTTCAAATCCATCGGAAAATTCTTCCGGCCGGTTTCAGGTTGAGAGCTATCTCCGCTATCAGGGAGAAAAATTGGTGAAGCGCTTCGATGCAAACACCTATTTATACATGACGAACGCAAGCGACACACATGACCTTGGCAGAGAGAGAGGGAATCTTCATGATGTCTTGAGCAATATAAGAGCAAAAACTTTGTGCATCGGCATCAGTTCTGATATTCTTTATCCGGCGTCGGAGCAGAAAGAGATTGCCGCATCAATACCCGGCTCGTCCTATTTCGAAATAGATTCCATACACGGCCATGATGCATTTTTGATAGAGTTCGATCAGATGAATCCGGTTATTAAAAATTTCTTAAATGTAAAAGAAGGAGTAGAATATGAAAAAGTATAATGTGCTTATAGCAGGCGCAACCGGTTTGGTAGGGAAAACCATTTTAAAAGTTCTTGAAGAAAGAAAATTTCCAGTTAATAAAATCCTGCTCTGCGCTTCAAACCGTATAGACGAAAGGTACCTTCGTTTTAAAGAAGAGAACATTCAAGTTCAGGCTTTAGACGAAATTGATTTCAACGAAATAGATTTTTCTTTTTTCGCCACAGAAAAAGAGATTTCGCTTAGATATGTCCCCAAAGCGCTGGCAGCCGGAAATTATGTGATAGACAACAGCAGCGCATACAGAATGGATCCCGCTGTACCGCTTGTAATTCCTGAGGCAAACGGAGATCTGATTCAGAAAAATAATTTTATCTATGCAAACCCGAACTGTTCAACAGCGCAGCTTGCAGCGGCAGTAAATCCGCTCCATTTGAAATTCGGACTGGAAAGAATAACTGTAACCACTTTGCAGGCGGTTTCGGGAAGCGGATTGAGAGGATTGGCGCAGCTAAAATCAGAAAGAGAATTTCACCAGCCGGTCGATCCGGTATATCCTCACCGGATTTACAACAACTGTATTCCTCAGATAGGCGTCTTTGACGGAAATGGAAATTGCGAAGAAGAATTGAAAATAATTTCAGAAATAAAAAAAATTCTTAGGCTGGAGAATCTGATCGTTGCCGTTACAACTGTGAGAGTTCCGGTTGAAAATGGCCATAGCGAATCAGTACTTGTGGAATTCAAAAATCCGGTTGATGAAAATTCCGCACGGCAAATTCTTGCCGCGAGCGATAACATCATTCTGCAAGATTTTCCGAATGAATCCATCTACCCCATTGCGCTGAATTCATCCGGACACGATGAAGTTTATGTAGGCAGAATAAGAAAGGTGAACGGCCTTCCAAACGCTCTTCAATTCTGGGTTGTGGCAGATAATCTGCGCAAAGGCGCCGCCTCGAACGCAATACAAATTGCCGAGCAGATAATAAAATTGTAAGTGATGCCGGTTCATAATTAGGTTGCTTATTATAACCGGCTCGCCTAATTTTTCGGTGTGATTAAATAATCATAAACCGAAAAAGACTATGCCCTACTTTTCGAATTTCATTTCACACTTATCCCCGCTCCGGAATATTTTATGAAAGAATTCTCTTTTAAGCCGTTCGAAGAAATGACGGAAAAAGATTACGAGACTGTCGGATTCAAATCGGGTCTGGAAATTCATCAGCAGCTTTTAACATCAAAAAAACTTTTTTGCAGATGCCCTTCCGCAAAATACAGCGAGCACTATGATGCCGAGATATTGCGCCACATGCGCCCCACATTATCGGAACTTGGCGAATATGACGGCACCGCGCTGATGGAATTTAAAACGAAGAAAGATATCCTTTACAGAATAAACAGAGAGAGCGTGTGCACTTATGAAATGGACGACACCCCTCCGTTTCTAATCAACAATGAGGCGCTCGATATTGCGCTGGAATGCGGGCTTCTCTTCGATTGCGCAGTTGTTGACGAGCTTCATATTGCGCGCAAACAATATCTGGACGGATCTATTCCTACCGGATTTCAGCGGACAGCAATTTTTGCACTCGACGGAAAAATTCCATACAAGAACAGAATAATAGATATTGTGCAGATGTCTATAGAAGAAGATTCATGCAGAGAAGTTTCAGACACGGGACATCTGCGCGTTTACAGAACAGACCGTTTGGGGATGCCGCTGATTGAAACCGTTACCGGTCCATGTATGCGCACTCCATTTGAAGTTGCCGAAGTCGCGGAGATCTGCGCGAATATTGTCAGAAGCACAAATAAAGTAAGACGCGGAATCGGAACGGCTCGCGAAGATGTAAATGTAAGCGTGGAAGGGGGAACAAGAATTGAGATCAAAGGCGTTCCGAAAATAGGAAGAATTCCTCTCCTCACTTACAACGAAGCCATGCGCCAGTGGAATCTTTTGCGCCTCCGGGAAGAACTTAACAAAAGAGGAATTACAAAAGATACATTTGACGCGAAATGGGAAAACATAACCCGCATTGTAAAAAAATCTCACTACCAGCCGATTAGAAATGCGATAGATCAGGGTCTCATTGTAAAATGTGTTCTTCTTAAAGGATACTCAGGGCTGCTCCGCTGGCAAACGCAAACGGATACCTACTTTTCAAAAGAGATTTCGGACCGCGTGCGCGTAATTGCATGCCTCACTACTATTCCGAACATTCTTCATTCCGACAGTAAAGGAGATACTCTAACATCCGCGGAATGGCTTAACATTAAAAAATTCGTTGGCGCTTCCGGTACAGATACAATGGTTTTAGTCTGGGGAAACGAACCCGATACGGAAACCGCTGTAAAAGAAATTATTATTAGAGCCAAAGAAGCAACTATCGGCGTTCCTTCTGAGACAAGGCAGGCGCTGCGCGACGGTACAAACGGATTTGAAAGAATTCTACCCGGTGCAGACAGAATGTATCCCGACACCGATTTGCCGCCGACAAAAATTACCCATGAGCGTCTTGATGAAATTAGACAGCACATTCCGGACAAATTCTGGGAAAGAGAAAAATGGTATGGTGAATTAAAAATTCCGGCCGATACAATCAGAGAATTATCCATTTCAAAATTTGCTAAACTATTCAAAACGCTAGTGCTCGAATGGAATATTAATCCTACTACCGCGGCAGTATCCCTTATTCAATTTCCTAAAAGACTGAAAAAGAAAAAATTGGATACATCTGCTCTTAATGAAGAAATCATGAAAGAAATATTCCGCGCTTTTAAGGATAATATGATTTCACAAAGCGGAATTCTTTGGGCGATGAAAAATTTTATACTGAAAGGAAAATTATTCTTCGGAACAACTTCGCAGATATTTAGCGGAAAAGAACTCGATGAAATTGTACTGCTTGCCGGTAAGGAAATTGAGGCGACAAATATCCGCCGCCCTGAAAAGAAGGAGGAGATTCTGATTGGCGCGGTTATGAATAAATACAGAATGAAAATCGACGGAAAACATCTTGCACAAAAATTATCGCAAGTAAAGTAAACCTGGAAAAGTGAGAGTTAAGATTAATGGCAGATGATAATTACAAAGGATACCGGGGCGAAGCGCTTTCGGTTTTAAAAAATTTTAACGCGCTGGTATGGAGCGACGTTGAGATAACAACTACTAAAGGAAAGTATAAAGGAATAATTCTTCCGCGGTCAGAAACCGCAGATCAGTTTCATATCGTGATTAAAATGCCTATCGGCTACAACATAGGCGTGGCTGCAAATCTTGTGACCGACATCCAAATCCGCGGAAGAAAAGAAGCGCACTATAAAATTCCCGAAAAAGATTTTCCGCGCGATCCCGGCAAACCGAACGTAAAACTCCTTGGTACCGGCGGAACGATTGCAAGCCGGCTCGATTACAGAACCGGCGCGGTCATTCCAGCATTTTCGCCGGGCGAACTTTACGGCTCCGTTCCAGAATTGGCCAACTACTGCAATCTTGATACTGAAAAACTTTACGGCGTATTCAGCGAGAATATGGGTCCGGAACAATGGATCGGAACCGCACAGGCTATCGGAAGAGAAATTCAAAAAGGCGTGGATGGAATTGTAATTGGTCACGGCACGGATACTATGCACCACACCGCCGCAATACTCTCTTTTATGGTTCAAAATTCCCCGATACCGATTGTAATGGTCGGCTCGCAGAGATCAAGCGACCGCCCTTCATCAGACGCCGCGCTTAATTTAATGCACAGCGTTAAGACTGCGGCCGAAAGCGACATAGCAGAAGTGATGGTTTGTATGTTCGGTCCCACTTCCGATTATTACGGACTTCTTCACAGAGGAACCCGCGTAAGAAAAATGCATTCCAGCTACAGATCCACATTCAGAACGATAGGAGAAATTCCGATCGCAAAAGTAAGCCGCGATGCAATCACCCCTCTTCGAAGCGATTATAAAAGAAGACGGAAAGACAGAGATGTAACAATAAATACTGCATTCGAAGAGAAGGTAAGCATCGTTTATTATTATCCCAACATGAAGCCGGATATAATTGAATCGCTTATAGATAATGATTATAAAGGGATTGTAATTGCGGGAACCGGATTAGGCCATGTGAACAAACCTTTATATCCCGCGCTGAAGCGCGCGCACGAAAAAGGAATTTCAATTTATATGACAGTGCAGACTCTTTGGGGCTATGTTCAGATGTATGTTTACGATACCGGCCGTGACATGATGGAACTCGGCGTTATACCCGGAGAAAACATGCTGCCGGAAGCGGCTTATATGAAACTGTGCTGGGCGCTGGGCCAAACAAATGATCAGAAAAAAGTAAAAGAGATTATGCTTACTCCGGTAGCCGGAGAAATTACAGAGCGTGAACCGAGCAACGGATATTTAATTTATCAGGGCGGGCTTCCCGAAGTGGAAGAATTTATTTCCAAATACATTAAATAACAGTTGCACTATTAACTCTTTACTAAAAACTATTAACTGCCTCTTTGCTGTTCAATTTTCGGTGGAACTCTTTTTCTGTTCCTGTTATAATTGTTCGACCAAATTATGAACGGAAAAATTATGAACGACTCAAATAAAAATACCGATTTATCTGCCGAGGAGATGGAAAGAGCTTACATTGAAAGCGATTCTTCTTATGACGGAATTTTTTTTCTGGGAGTGAAGAGCACGGGCATCTTCTGCAAGCCGTCGTGCCCCGCAAGAAAACCTCTTCCTAAAAATGTTGAATATTTTTCTTCAGCCAAAGAAGCCGTGTTCGCCGGATACAGGCCGTGCAAAAGATGCAAGCCGCTGGAAGAAAACGGAGCGGCGCCGGAGTGGGTGAGGCAATTATTGGATATAATAGAGAAAGATCCGTCTGCCCGTTACAATGATCGGTTTCTTCGCTCAGTCAATATAGATCCGGTGCGCGCCAGAAGATATTTTCTTAAAAAATACGGAATGACTTTTCAGGCATACTGCCGCGGAAGAAGACTTGGCATTTCATTCGATCAGATAAAAAAAGGAAAGGGTATAGACGAAGTTGCGCTCGGATACGGCTATGATTCGCACAGCGGATTCAGGGATGCATTTTTCAAAACATTCGGCACATCACCCGGAAAAAGCAAAAGCTCCGATTGCATCATGGCTGCCTGGATCGAAAGTCCGCTGGGACCATTGCTTGCAGCCGCAAACAAGGATGGAATCTGCCTGCTGGAATTTTCCGACAGAAGAATGATAGATGCGCAGTTCGCCGCACTTAGAAAATATTTTAAGTCTCCAATTGTTCCAGGAGAGAATAATCACATTGCACAATTAAAACGCGAATTAAAAAAATATTTCGATAGATCGTTAAAAGAATTTACTGTGCCTATAATTTATCCCGGCAGCGAGTTCCAGCAGAAAGTCTGGAACCAGCTTCTCAAAATTCCATACGGAAAAACTCTATCATATGAAGAGATGGCGTTAAATATTGGTTCCCCCGGGGCACAGCGTGCAGTGGGACACGCAAACGGACTCAACAGAATTGCAATAATAATTCCATGCCACCGCGTAATAAACAAAGGGGGCGGACTGGGAGGTTATGGCGGCGGACTCTGGAGAAAATTGAGACTGCTAGAAATAGAGAAAGAAGCGAACAATCTGTTCGATTAATATTTTATTAGTCCGCTCCCCTCTCAAAATATTCTTAATCAAAATTTGTATTGAAATCCAAGCGAGTAAACTTCATCTTTTTTAATATCGAGAGGAAGTTTTCCGGTTGAATAACTGAAGAACACTCCGTCGCTGCGAGTTAAGGCGGCAGTAAAATAAAACGCCTCATCCAAGCCTGCATTTTTAATTACGGCGGACGGATTAAATTCTCTGAAGTAACGGACGTCTGCGCTGAAAAAAAGATCCTGCTCTCCTATCCTTCCCACAAATGTTTTAAAGGAACTTTCAAGACCGAACCGGAAATACTGATCCGTCTGTTTTAATATTTTCCTGTCGTAATCGTTTTGGGGATCTATAAGATCAACATTAAGAAGCAGAACCGGTATTGCCGATCCTCTTGGAGAGATATTTTCATCCGTAGCGGCCAGCCACCTAATAAACGCGAATGGCCAGTCGAAAAAATTAATCTGGGACAGCGTTGAATTTCTGTTCCATGCTTTCAGATCCAGCCCCAGCTGAGCTCCAAACGCATACTGCTTGCTGGAATAATCCTGATTTGATTCCAATGCTCCCTTTACCGAAAAATCAAAATAAAATTGAGTTGTTAAATATCCGGAAACAAATGCGAGATAATCTTTCCAGAGACGGCTGCCGTTAATCTCCTCGCGGCTCAGAAGACTAAGCTTTTTTTCTATTTCGGTCATCTTCAGACTTATCTCATCGGTAATTTCAACAACACCGCCGGAGGAATTGAAATAGCGGAACGAAACGGCGCTCTTTAAAAAATTATCGGGGTTGTATGATTTTTCGAGCGAGACGTTGCCCTCGGCAGAGAGGGAAAAATTCAAGCCTTGTTTTGTAGCGGCGTCGGAGCTGAAATAGAATGATTTCAAATTTTTGCTGTAGCTGTATGCAACGCCCAGAAAAGTATTTCTCTCCACTTCAAAAGTCTTGAATTTAAAATCGAATCCGTTCAGAAGATTATTCGCTTTGCTGATTTTGAAAGTTTCTTTCACAACGAAATTAAGGACCGCAGGATCCTTCAGAACTTTTTCATATATGGATTTAAGCTCGTTATCATTTGCAGAGCTGCTTATCTGCGGGTTTATCGTTTTAGCAAAATCGCTTATGGAGCCTTGCGCGCTGCAAATTCCGCTCAGTAAAAATGTCAGCGCTGCGATTACGAATTTATAATAACGCTTCATCTGGTTTCTCCCCTTTAAATTTGTAGTTATCGTCAACGGCTTGCGCAAGGTCGTTTAATGTTTTTTTGCTGTTCAGAAATACTTTAAGCATTGCTTCCACTGCTTCTTTGGCCGATGAATTGTTTTCGTAATCGGCTTTGTCCCACAAGCGGAACATATTATCGAGCTGATTGCAGAGCGTCTTTGCGCTGATTTCCCGGGCTTCATTGCTCGAGGCATTATTCCAGAATGTCAACTGATCCATTCTGATTTTTTCGGCGTCCCGGAACGCCTCGTTGTGCTGATCCAGGACACGCAGGTGAACCCACGTTTTTAGACAGGCGAGATTATTGTTGTTCCATTTCATTTTTTACCCCTATGAATTTGTTTGACTTTATTTTGATTCCGGCTGCACTTTAAGCCAGGTGCTAATCATGTCGTTTAATTTTTGAAGAAGCGCGGGATCCAAGTTTGTTTTATTCTCCTGTATGAAATTCATTACCTTGGATGAGTAGTCGAGTCTATTTTTTATCGAAGCCAATTCCGATTTTGATTTCCACTCCGCTTCTTTGGATGCAATTATATCTTTTGTTTCCCCCTGAACCAGCGCTGTAAGCATTGCTACTAATCTCGACAGAATTTTATTCACGGCATCCGCTGAGTAGCCTCCCAGCAGAGCAATTATGGATGGCGACAGCCGCGTTATCATATTGATGTCTGCGGATTTTTTTTGAACGGGAATGGCTGCATCCGTTAATGTCGACGGAATATTATGATAGCTCGAATTAAAATTTCCCGCATCAATCAGATTGGCCAGAATAAATCCGGCTATTATGCCGATGATTATTCTGTTGTTGTAAAAAGTGGAGTACTTCGGATCGAACGTTCGAGTTATGAAATATTTATTTGCAGTGTAAAGAGAATAAAAATATGCGCCGAGACCCGCCGAAAAGAAGAGATGCCACGCCTGGTACATATAAATTCTGTTCTGGTCATACAAATTAAATGTTATTATGAATCCGACCAGAAAAAGGATGCTCATTATCCAGATGTTTCTGATTAGGGGGATGGTTGTTTTTTCGCCGAAGAAAAAACGGGAGCGCGGAATTGTATACTGAATTGTCAGCGGAGTCGCCGGCGCAACTATTTCCGAAAGAGCCGCATGGATAAGCGCTAATTTTTTTGAATCTTCTCTCAAATTTTCAGGCGATTCGGCGCTTTCTTCCTCTCCCCTGAATTTCAATCCCGCCTTTGTGAAACCGGCTTTCTTAATACTGATCTCTGCCAGGTCAGAACTGATCCAGTCTTTAATTTTCATTCCGTCGCTTGCCGCATAATTAAACATCGTTTCGCATTCATTAAGAAGTTTTAAGTCAACGCCGGCATTTTCTTTTTCGCTCTCCGGGAATAATTTTTCCTTCAGATAATTTTTGATCTTTTGAAATCCCATCTTGCCTCCTCTCTTTTTGTTTTTAATGAGGAAATTTCAGGAACATAAAAAATCCGGAGCGCGCATTAATCTGCCCTAACATTTTTTAACATTTTATTGGTAGCGCCGCATGCGCACAATGACTATTTTAGCTGGAGTAATAGAGTAACGCGGATTGAGTACAATAATCGGAGGAGTGTATAATTTATCCCGGAGTCTGTGAAAATCTAACTAAAATGATTCTGAAGCACAATAATTATTTTAAATCATAAACTCACCATCAATCAAACCGAAGCAATAGGAGCGATCAAATGAAAGTCAGAATTCCTTTATTACTTTTTTTGAGTTGCATAATTACTTTTTCCGCTGCGGCGCAAACTCTTTTAATACGCTTCCCTTCATTAAATAAGGACGGGTCTAAAATCGCGTTCTCCTATCAGGGAGATATTTGGACTGTTCCTTCATCCGGAGGAAACGCCGTGCGCTTAACCGTGAATGAATCGTATGAATCGAATCCTAAATTCAGCCCCGACGGAAAACAGATTGCGTTCTCAGGCGCGCGTTACGGAAATAACGATATTTTTGTTATCCCTTCCGGCGGAGGCGTTCCAAAAAGATTAACATTTCATTCTGCACCCGATAATATTTCAAGCTGGACCGACGACGGAAATATTCTGTTCACCACATCAAGGGAATTCAATCAGATAGAAAGGCCGCAGGAGATTTATTCGATCTCATCAAACGGCGGCACGGAATCCAGAATAATGGATGTGGTTGGATATGAACCCGCTGTCTCTCCTGACGGAAGATTTATTGCCTTCGTGCGCGGAGATATTAATCCCGTTTTCAGAGAAGCATACCGGGGCTCTTCCAACAGAGATATCTGGCTCTACGACACAAAGACAAAAAAATATTCGCAGCTTACAGATTTTGAAACCAATGATATTCAGCCGCAATGGGCAGACAGCCGGACCGTTTATTTCATGAGTTCCATAAGCGGAAGCTATAATATTTATAAAGTAAAAATTTCTGACAACGGCGCGGCCCTCTCTAAACCGGAACAGGTCACAAATCTGAAAGATCATTCGATCAGATATTTCAGCCTCTCCGGCGACGGCAATTCAATTGTGTTTGAAAGGGACAAGAATATTTATACAATGAAATCTTCCGGCGGCACTCCTCAGATGGTTAATGTTCAAATTGCGGCAGACGACCGGTACGATCCCGTGGAAAATAAAATATTAACATCAGGCGCAACCGATTATGCGGTCTCTCCGAACGGAAAATTATTGGCTTTCGTCGTCCGCGGAGAAGTGTTTGTTAAAGAGGCGGACAAAGAGAAAAGCAGAAGCGTTAACATTTCAGATTCTCCCTATAGAGATATGGATGCGGTTTGGCTAAATGACTCTTCCGTCGTTTTTTCTTCCGACCGCGCCGACGGAAATTTTGAGTTGTATCTGGCAAAATCGGCAGACAAATCGCAGCCGAATATTTTTAAATCGCTCAAACATCAGATTACCCGTTTAACTAACACAAATGAGGACGAATCTTCTCCTGTAGTCTCCGGCGATGGTAAGAAGATCGCCTTCGTCAGAGGTACAGACACAAAGAAATTCATTGTTGCAGATATTTCATCGGACGGAAAACTGAGTAACGAAAAAACCCTTCTGGACGGATGGTCTGCGCCGAGCGGAGTTGCCTGGAGTCCGGATAATAGATGGCTCGCATACTCTATGGATGACCTCTATTTCAATACGGAAGTTTTCATTCAGGCGGCAGACAATTCTGCCAAGCCTGTTAATGTGAGCATGCATCCGCGCGAGGATAGTCAGCCGTTCTGGAGCGCAGACGGTTCCAAACTCGGATTCATTTCTGCACGCAACAACCGCAATAATGATGTTTGGTTTGTCTGGCTGAGACAGGAAGATTGGGAAAAAACGAAATCGGATTGGGATGATAAAGATTCCCCCGCGGCCGAAAAAGCGAATGATAAACCCGCTGCCGGCGGAAAAAAAGATTCGGTCAAAGTAAAACCGATTAAAATCGATTTCGAAAATATTCATAACCGCGTTGTACAGGTTACAAGTTTTCCGGGCGATGAAAGCAATGTCATAATCTCTAAAGACGGTGAAACTTTTTATTATGTCGGAAACAGCAGCACCGCTAAAGGCAGAGATCTTTACAGCATTAAGTGGGACGGAAAGGATCTCAAAGAATTAACCAAAGGGGGATCCAATCCCGGCAATCTCTCGATGGACAAGGACGGAAAATATTTATACTACACAAAAATGGGAGGATCTTTAACACGCCACGATCTTAAAGCAGATAAACCGGAACCGCTCCCATATTCCGCAAAAATTAAAATCGATTATACAGCAGAACGCAGCCAGATATTTGAAGAAGCATGGAGAGCAATAAGAGACGGTTTCTATGATCCTCAGTTCCACGGTAAAAATTGGAACGCGCTTCATGATAAATACAAGGAACTGTGCGTTAATGCTTCAACAAACAGTGACTTCAGAGATATGTTCAACAATATGCTGGGCGAATTGAATTCGAGCCACATGGGATTCACCGCGCCGGAAAGAGCTGAAACGCAGAGAGATGCCACCGGACTACTGGGCGTTGAGCTTATGCCTGAAGGCAATGCTATGAAAGTGGCAAAAGTAATTTTAAATTCTCCGGCTGATAAAAACAGCAGCAAATTATTTGTCGAAGATCTGATCACTTCCGTAGACGGAACTCCCGTGAAAAATGATGAGAATTTTTATTCTCTTCTTAATACAAAAGCCGATGAAAAAACATTGCTCGCAGTAAAAGGGAAAGACGGCAAAGAGAGAGAAGTTGCTATCCGCCCGACGGCAAGTTTGCGTCAGCTGCTGTATCAGGAATGGGTTGAGAACAGAAAAAAACTTGTTGAGAAATATTCTGGCGGAAGACTCGGCTACATCCACATTCAGGGAATGGATATGCCGAGCTTTGAAGTGTTCGAAAGAGAATTGCAGGCAGCGGGCTACGGAAAAGAAGGATTGCTTGTTGACGTACGCTACAACGGCGGCGGCTCGACAACGGATTACCTTATGACTGTTCTGAATTATAAACAGCACGCTTACACAATTCCCCGCGGCGCAAGCAATAATCTTGAGAAGGATAAATTAAAATTCCGCGACTATTATCCAACCGGCGAGCGTCTTGTATTTGCAGCATGGACTAAACCTTCCATAGCACTCTGCAACGAAGGAAGCTACTCAAACGCTGAGATCTTTTCGCATGCTTATAAAACTCTAGGCATCGGAAAATTGGTCGGCGTGCCTACAAACGGTTCTGTTATATCAACCGGAGGCAAGGGATTGATAGACGGATCTTTTGTAAGACTTCCTTTTAGAGGCTGGTTTGTAAAAGCAACGGACAAGAATGAAGAACTTGGCGCGGCTGTACCGGATATTATTGTTAAGAATTCTCCAGACTGGATTGCGCGCGGAGTGGACGAGCAGTTAAAAGCCGCATGCGACGAACTCCTGAAAGAGATCGACACGAAAAAGTAATTTGTTTTCTCCCCTTAAAAAAACCTCTTCTTAACGGAGAGGTTTTTTTAATTATCTAGAAGATTATTTATGCTTCTTACTTTTCTTGCCCATAAATTAATTTGCCGAATTTTTCAACAAATTTGAGAGGGATTTTCGGATTGTTTATGTCTTTATTCCCATAGTCTCTCCATTTCTTTTCCCATTTGTCATAATATGGTTTTAATTGAAATGGGGTTAATCGAAATATTTTTTTTAGCTCGATCCCCTCATAAACAGAAAAAATCCAATCAACTTTTCTATATTTCTTTATAATTGTTGGATTCATGTGGTGGTGTGTTGAAAAACTCTTGGCGAGTTTAATATTTACTGATTTCAATTCATACTCGTTTCCGTCTTCATCTATTGCATCATTTCCTTCTCTTCCTGGTATAACTTTCAATCCCGTAATTAACAGAACCTGCAACAATTTCCCTCCATTATCCTGGAATATATCGTTTACACCATGCTTATCAGCAAGTTTTTGATATTCCAGAATTTTTGGAAAAAGCTGTTTCAAAGTTTTTAAATCTTTAGATGACCCCATTTACTCCTCCAGTAATTCAGCTATATGTACATCAAAAGCTTCGGCAATTTTTTCCATTGCGTCTATTGAAATATTTCTTCCGTTTCTTTCGACAGAACTTATGTACGTTCGATGCAATCCTGAACGATATGCAAGTTCTTCCTGCGTGAAGCCCATTTTATCTCTTAACTTTTTGATGTTAATAGATAATATGATTCTTGAATTTTTCTTTGTATTTTTCATTGCGTAAAAGTATTTTTTCGAACACTATGAGTCTACAGACTATGAGTAACAATGAAAATATATTTAAATTAATTGCGAACAACGGCTACAGCTACCGCACAAGACAGGGTGTATCAATTTGCGGCGATTCGTTAGAGGTTTTATCCCTATTTCCTAATAATAGCATCAATCTTGCGTTAACCAGTCCACCGTTCGCACTGCAAAGGAAAAAAGAATATGGGAATAAAGACCAGGATGAATATATAGACTGGCTTTTAGCATTTGCTAAAATTGTTAGAGAAAAACTTACTAACGATGGCAGTTTTGTTTTGGATCTGGGTGGTGCTTATAAAAAAGGAATACCTATACGAAGTTTATACAATTTTAGACTTCTAATTCAATTATGTGATGATGTTGGATTTCATCTCGCTGAAGAATTTTTTTGGTTCAATCCATCCAAACTTCCGAGCCCAATTGAATGGGTTAATAAAAGAAAAATCAGGGCTAAAGATTCAGTAAATACTGTGTGGTGGTTGTCTAAAACAGAGAACCCGAAATCTGACATTACAAATGTTCTTGTTCCTTACAGTGAGAGAATGAAAAAATTAATAGAAGATCCATCAAAATATTATTCACCTAAAGAAAGACCTTCCGGTCATAACATAGGATCTAATTTTGGAAATGATAATGGAGGAGCTATACCGTCTAACCTTTTACAAATTCCAAACTCAGAATCAAATAGTAAATATCTACGATTGTGTAAAGAGATTGGGATTAAGGGGCATCCCGCTCGCTTTCCAGAAAAATTGCCGGAATTTTTTATCAAGATGTTAACTGATCCATCTGATCTTGTTGTAGATATTTTTGCCGGGTCAAATACTACAGGTCAAGTTGCCGAAAATTTAAATAGACGATGGATCAGTATTGAATCACGTTTAGACTATATCGGAGCTTCATCTTTTCGTTTTATTGAAAACGGTGTACACAGAGATGAATTGAATAAAATCTATACTAGCATTTTAAATGGGGACTCCCTCGATTTAAACCATTATCAAAATCAAAAAACTCTTTTTGAATCAGCAGAAAACAACCTGCTATAAAATTATAAGTTTTCGTTCAGCAATATTTCCTGCGTAAGCATCGGCTGAATTTTTTCATCCAAACAAGTCTTATACAATTCATATTCGCTTCCCAGAATCCACACTTTAGAAAAGATCCTCCCCCATATAACCGCCTGTTGAACTGCCAGCAGCAGCATAATAGTGACTGCGCTTTTCATAAAGATAAGCGATTCGAACCAAAAATATAACGCAATAATTATTGCAGGCGCCAAAAGAAGTAATATATACAAAGGGAGAGTCAAAAATATTTTTTTGACGGTG
This sequence comes from Bacteroidota bacterium, assembly GCA_021812705.1. Taxonomy (GTDB): domain Bacteria; phylum Bacteroidota; class Ignavibacteria; order Ignavibacteriales; family Melioribacteraceae; genus Fen-1258. The sequence continues at coordinate 23,674 of JAKAMT010000003.1, forward strand.
AATATCAATCCGCCGTAAAATGCCCGCAGAACTTTTTTTGAATCCTCTTTTACAATTATAATCTTTCCGTAATCTGAAGAGGCGGAGACAAAAATGAAAGCAAGCCCATGAACCGCGCCCCATAAAATTAAGACTGCAACATATGCCGGCTCTGTTGAAGTATCCGATAGTCCCGCAAATATTGCTCCGAATAGAGCTGCAATAATTGAAAAGAACAGAAGCTGAATCAGAAGCGTATATATTCCCAGCCGCAGGAAGCGGAAAAAATATTTCGCGCTGCCGGAGAAAAATATCTCTCCTCTGTTTCTGCCGGATGTGCTTTCAAAATATTTTAATACTCCGCCGGCGAAGAAGATTGTGAATAAAAAATAAAAAACACCGAGCCAGAGAAAATTCGAAATTATAGAGGTTATCAGATCTCCGTAATTTTTCATCAGATCACTGTAAACCGTAAAATCAAAATCGGAAAGGAGCTTATAAACTAAGGGACGCGAACCTACCGCGCCTTTCAGCACGGAATCAAAAGTGAACGCAGCCGTTAGTCCGATCAGCAGAGTAATTCCGTATATGATTGTTATTATGCGCGAGGCGCCTGCGCCTCTTTTAAGTCCGCTTATATATGATTTTATTATTTTCATTTTCGCCTCGGCAGATTAAAATAACATTGAAAAGGAGAGCATTGTGTTTTCGAGCCAGAACAAAATCTTTGCCGCGTATTTTACAAACACGCCGGACTCCGGTTCAACCGTCAGGCTGTTGTTGACCAGATTAATATCGAGAGGAATTTTATTTTGCGGATCTATCTTTGCCCAGACAACTTTGCTTTTTCCTTCATACGTAAATCCTGTTGTTCTGGACTGCCCGTTCCAGTTTTCGAGAATCTCTTTTCCGTCATCAAAATGAACGAGCACCTCAATTGGCAACTTAACTTCCCCCATTCTGTGCACAATCACTTCCGATTTGTAATTGCCGGATGATTCATCTGAGGCTTTCACAAATTTTCTTTTTCCGTCACCATCAACTATTCCGGCAGCCGGATATATTTTTTGATTTGTTATCGAAGCAAGTTTGTAATCGCACACATCAGAGCCGTATAAAACCTGATCGAAAAACCAGTTCATATTATCGCCGAATTTTCTTCCGTGATTTTTAAGAACCATCTCATTTACAATTGCAATAAAATCTTTTACGCAGGGATGTTTGAATTTCCACCGGTCGTAGTATGTTCTCATTATCTCATCCATCACATTCTCGCCGATAAGTCCCTCAAGAGTTTTAAGCATCACCGCCGGTTTCTGATATGAATAATTCGCGTAGCCTCCGTGCCGGTATTCCCACGATTTGCGGTAGATTTCTGCCAATTTTGGATTAATCATCCCGGTATATCCGGTACGCGTCATTTCGAAATCACCAATTCTGAATTCGAACAAATTAATTGCGGATGTTTTTGTTCCGTAATAATTATCCATTATCCTTGTTTCAAAATACTGGTTGAATCCTTCGTCCAGAAATGCCTCTTCAAATTCATTGCTGGCCAGAATCCCCATAAAATAATTGTGACCGAACTCGTGTGCGGTTACCAATTCCGGAAATTTTATTCCTTCCGGCAGTTTCCAGAATGAATCTGTTGTTATGAATGAAGGATATTCCATTCCTCCGGAGCCCATTCCATTTAACGGAGGATCAACTATTGTTAGTGTTGTATAAGGATAGCTTCCCATATGCTTATCAAAATATTCAAGTGCAAATTTTGCCGCCTCGATATGCCGCCAGGCAAGACCGAAATGTTCCGGCTGAATCAGCAATTTAATTTTTACATTCTTCCACTGATCATTCACAACCCGAAAATCAGGAGAGGCTGTCCACGCAAAATCCACAACATCTTCTGCACGGTAATGATGAGTAGTGGTTCCGTTTCCGTTTTTTGTTTTAGATTGAAGCACTCCGACAGCGCCAACAGTAAAATTATCCGGCACAGTCAATTTAACATCATACAGAGAGAAGTCGGCATAGAATTCCGAATTTGCGTGAAACTGATGGCAGTTCCATCCGGGTTTCTCTGCATAGCGTATTCCCGGATATTCAAAAACGCCGATCTTAGGAAACCACTGTCCCGCCAAAAAATAATTTTCGGTAAATCCGGTCCGCGCAAAAATTTTTGGGAGCTTTGATTTAAAAATTATTTCGAGCTGAATTTCCTCTCCCGGTCTTACCGGCTGATCAAGAATAACGCTTGCTGCAGTCTGATCATCTTTGTTTCCGTCGTCCGGCTGAATAAAATTAATTTTGTTTGTAAGATCGGTTCCGTTAACTTTTTTCATCGAAAGGATATCCACAAATCCCCAGTGGATCTCCTCGTTTTTTTCGAGCTTCATTCCTCTGTGTTCCCCGCCCGATTCTATCATAAAAGTAGATCTGTTATTTTTAAATGCGTTAAGATAGAGGTGAAACTGGAGTTCAGACACGGGAACGTTCGAACTGTTTTTCCATTTCAATATTTCTTTGCCTTCTATGATTTTTTTAGCTGCATCCAGTTTCGCATCAATTCTATATTCGGAAATACGCCGGCTTAACGGTTGGCTGAAGATGATTTGGGAGAATGCTGAATCGGTCCGGATAAAAATAATTATTGTTGAAAGAAAAATGATTTGCTTCAGACGCAGATTCATAAAAGCACCTTTTTAATTGAAAGGAAGGATTTTGAACTTAAAATGTCTCAACAACGATTCAAAGTCAACAATCTTTTCCAATAATAAATAGGGGCAAATCCGGGGTTCTGCAAAAATTGCCGGATAATAAGAGCGCGTGTCCTAATCTAAATAATCTTAAAAAAAATAAACAGACATGTACCTTCATTTAAAAACAAATGTTTATTTTTGACGGGTAATTTTAAAAAACTTATTCATCCGGAGGATTTTTTTTATGTCTATTATGATCACAGACGAATGTATCTCTTGCAATGCATGCGAAGCAGAATGTCCAAACACCGCAATCTATTCACCAGGCCTGGCTTATAACGTAGGCGGACAAGAATTTGCAGCCTTATCAGAAGAACATACATACATAGTTCCAGATAAATGCACAGAGTGCGTTGGTTTTTATGATGAACCGCAGTGTATTCCTGCATGCCCAACAGAAGCAATTGTAAAGAATCCAGATCATGTTGAAACAAATGAACAGCTTCAGGCAAAGAAAGAACACTTAGACAAGGTTGGAAGATAAAATTTTGTTCTTCAGAACCAGCCCCGGTTTCCGCCGGGGTTTTTTATTTTAAATATACTCTTCTCATTCTCCCGCGCGTCAAATTCTCATTAAGATATTTATTGGAACTCTTGCCGAATACTCTTTTTATAATCTGCAAAGCCCGGCGTCAAAATGAAATCATTTGCAGTCATTCTGCTCCTGCTTCTTTCGCCATTTTCTCTTTCGGCGCAAGCGGATCCGAATTTTTCTAAATATGCCGATGAGAAGAATGATTCTCTTAAAAAAAAGAATTTTGTTTGTCCCCCAATACCGCCCCGCGAACTTATAATAAAATTAAAAGACGCAGTTGAATTAAATAGATCCATATTAAAAGAATTTAAGATTGTAGATGACTCTTCGAATTTTACGGCCGAAGAGCTTGCCAGCGGATTGACAGAAGAAGAGTTGAAAGCATATAGAAAAAACAAGGATGATTTAAGAAAAATTCTTAAACCACCGGATTCGGAAGAAAAATTATATCCGGAAATTTCAACACTGAGAAAAATACTGAACATCGCCAAAACCGCCGGCGTTATAATTATCTTGCTCTTAAGTTTGTTCTAATTTTTTGCAGAGCCAACCTCTATTTCAGCCGCGAGTAAATAAGACCTGCCTGTGCTAAAATTCGAAAAATTTTTCGCCATGTCATTTCATAATTCAGAATTTTGATTATATTGAGTTTGGCTATACGATATGTAATAAGAAATTAAATTCCCTTTCTAAATTATTGATGAAGTTTAAGCTGATCATCTTTATACTTCTGTTGAGCTTTCTATTTTGTTATTCCGGACTGATGGCTCAGGAAGAGCCGTCGAATTTGGCAGAAGAATATTCTGCGACGGATGAATTTGTTCCTCGTGAGAATAATTTTGATCCTCCCGTTTCCTCAACGACATTCAATTGGTACGATCCTATAGTAAAATTACCGGAGGATTTCACCGTGTTCGGGACAAGGTCTTTCAATAAAAAAAATTTTACAACTCTTGCCAGTCTAACTTTCTTAACTACTCTTCTAGTTGCTACCGATCATGAATCTACATTGCCGCTTAGGCAGGAATACAGGAGACATGAAACATTTCATGATGTGGCAAAAAAAATAACATATCTGGGGGACGGGGAATTCCATTTAGGACTGGCGGCTCTGTTTGGGGGTGCGGGAATAATATTTAAAGACAACCGCGCTATACGCACCGCGCTTCAAATTGTTGAAGCGGAAATTACAACAGGGCTCACCGTTCAGGTTTTAAAACACATCAGCGGAAGAGAAAGCCCGCAGTCTGCGTCGGCGTACGGCGGAAAATTCCGACCGCTTCCGAATATTGCTGAATACCACAAAAACCAGACTAAATATTATTCCTTTCCATCCGGTCATGTATCTACTTCTGTCGCTGTCCTAACCGTAATAGCTGAAAATTATTCCCAGGTAAAATGGATTAAACCTGTCGGATATTCAATCGTGGGTCTGATAGGATTGGGACTGGCAGCGCGCGGCTGGCATTGGCTTGGAGATTATCCTCTCGCTATTGCAATAGGATATACTTTCGGAAAAATTATTTCAGACAGAAATCAGTCGGATCCCGAAAATGAATTATCGGAAGGCGGATTGGCGCTCAGCCCCACTTACATCAACGGACCGGGTTTGAGCATTTCATATTCTTTTTAAACTTTCAACAGCTTCTCAAAAAAAATCACTGCGGCTTCCGCTGGAGCGGAAAAAGCTTATAACCCTTTCTGTTAATTACCGGCTCTGATTCTTTAAGAATTCGCCGCAGTGACATCATAATTGTCGATAATATTTCCCAAAAATAAAATCCAAAAATTTTGGAATCTTTTTTCTTTCTTAGATTTGTATGAAAATCTCTTTTAGCAAAGAGTCTTTCTATAAAAGCGAGTTATTATTATTATTACTCATCAAAAAGCCCGGAGCAGATAAAATGCGTCATATATCATTTGGAATTCTATTTCTTTTGACAATCGCCTCATGCACAAAAGAGGTCCCTGAAACCGAAAAGAAACTTTTAAAATCAAGCGGCGAGAAATCGGCCGAGGAGACAATCAAAAATTTTGCCGCAGCTTATAACGATAACAATATTGAAAAAGCCGTCTCGTTTTTTGACAATAACTACAAAGGAGCCGTTGGAGATTCTGATTATATGACCGGTCTCGATTCTCTTAGAGAAGACCTTATGCAGTACCGCAAACAATACCCGGAAGGGAGGTGGGAAATAAATATAGACGAAACAATTATTGCCGGTGATTATGCATGCGTTCTTACAACCGGGTCGTTTCTTATGCCGGATCCGATAGAGAAAAAAATGAATCCCGTATATTCCGAAAGAGCGATGAGAATTTTGAAGAAACAAAAAAGCGAGGAATGGAAAATTTACAGAAGCTTGGCAACGCCGACTTTTACATACGATCAGAAATAGATTAGAGCTGCCATTCAATATCCTGCCACCACAAGTAGATAGATTGCGTTTCTGCTTTAACTATTCCCATTTGTGTAACGCCCGCCGGCGGCGGGAAGTAATTTGCAATCGCCTGAAACAGAGGCACCCTTTTTTGTCTTGGCGACCTGGGAATCATTGCCAGCAAGGTAAGCATATCCTCTTTATCGGCAGATCTTATTATTGCATCTACAGCATTTTCATCCCCTCTGAAATAATTCCGCACATAATTTTTAAATTCTTCCGGGGCTTTTTCTCTGTACGGTATTCCTATTCCGTATTCTTTATTAATTTCGCAGGAATAGCCTTCATCCAAAAAAACAATTTCATCACCGCGGTGCATTTCAACCAATCCGAAATTGACTGTTATTTTTGAATTGTCGACTGAGTCTATCGCCATTTCAAATTCACCTGCGCGGTCGAAGATTGTGCATTCTTTCAATTTGATTGTAAAATCAGGCATGTTGAATGTGTTGGAAACTTTTAAGGCTCCTTTCACAAGAGAAACTTCGTTGTTGCCGTCTTTCGCCTTATTTAAGACCAGCAGAGAGTTTTGTTTAACAAGAATGTTGCCCACTCGGGGAACACGAATTGTGGCGCTTGAATTTTCGCCCGCAAAAAGACTCTGGCCCTGTTCAATTTTGCCGGAATGGTTGAGCCGCCCGTTGACAGTGATGGTTCCTGCGTTTGTTATCACCTTCCAGGGCGAATTATACTTTTGAAGATCATAAATAAAATAACCCACAGCCATCAGGACCAAAGGGAAAAGTATTAGAATAATTTTACCCCAATTTATTTTTGAGGAAGCGAGAATCTGTGGAATATCCGCATGCATAATTGTGCGTGAAAGAAAACTTTCTTTTCTGGCGGCTTTCGGTTTTAACTCTTCCTTTCCTCTTTGGAATAATTTTTTTTCTTTCTTTCTCAATTCGGCAACGGGAGATTGAACCGGTTCCGGCTTTTCATCTTTTATGCTTCTGTCCAGAAGTTCATTTGAAAAAGTCTGAATAAGATCCGCCGGCGGGTCCGCGGAAAAATTTAAGTTTTTAACCGTTTCAAAAAATTTTTTCATCTTCCGGTAGTCGGTCAGACAATTATTGCAGCTTTTAAGATGAGAATCGATCTCCTTTTTCTGAAAATCATCTAAAGTGCCGTCTATATAATCATGAAGGCTTATTTTAACTTCTTCGCAGTTCATAATTAAATTTTGCTTAGCAGAAAATCGCGCGTATTGATTAAAATTGTTTTTATTTCATCATGCCCGAGAGATTTTAAAAACGTTTTTATCTCTTCGATTGAATATCCTTCGACATCGTGAAGCACAAAAATTATTCTCCCGTTTACGGGAAGGGATAAAATCAAATTTTGTAAAAAATCGCTTTCGGAATTGAAATCTGCTTTAGTCAAAGATTTGACCGGAACAACAATTTCATTTTCCAGCGCGGCAATAGAATTTTTAATTGCGAATTTTTTAACCCAACCGGAATAGGGAATCTCCGGGTTGTACGAATTAATTCCGTCCCATGCATCAAAAAAAGTTTTTATTGTTATTTTTTCGGCGGCTTTTGAATCGGCCAGCAGTTTATAGGCAAGACTAAAAATAGTCTTCAGATTAATTTCGCACAGATCCTGAAACGCTCTTTTCCTCCCCTCTTTAGCGCGTTCAATCAGATAGCGAACATAATTTGTATTTTCTACTTTCATATCAATCGCCAGTTCAGTTTACCACCGTAATTCTGATCCCCTTATCGTCGACTCTGGCAGTAACTCTTATTACTGTCGATTCATTTCTTCCGATATACTTGCCATTGCAACTGAGATTAACTCCTCCCGAGTGAACAACGGCAGCAAAATTTCCGGCTTCTGTTTCTTTGAGCTGAGGCGGTATTGACCACCCGCTATAAGTGCCGCCACCTCCGCCTGCTGCGGTTTCCTTTTTATAATATTCCTGGGCAAGGATTGCCAGGTCATTTAATCCGGCAATAATCTGATCGCGGTTGGACGATTCTGAATAACTCTTCACCAGATTTATTCCTACAACCACCATCAATCCTACTACTATAACGCCAAGAACTATCAATAATAATTGCTGTGAGCCCATAAAGTGATCACTTTCTTTTTAGTCCGGCCAATTCCATTTGAAATTGCCTAAAAAGGATTCATTCCAATAATTAATGTTATAATATAACTCTGCTTAAAGAAAAAAACATAGATTTGTTCACTGATATTGACGGAGACAGCCATTGCCTGCCGAAAGCCTTCCATTCCGTTGCAATTATTCGTTTGATTTAGAGCCCGCAGGTTAGTACGTTGGCAATAGCGGATAATGCAGTAAGATTTTTTTATGACGGTATTTAAAATTGTGAGGCAACCAGAATGATAAAAAGGGAAAGGGATTTTAAGTATTCGGACGGACCGGAACCTCACAAAGAACGCACCAGGGCGATACTGAAAGATCATCCGGATATAAGAGAATTGATTTCGAGGAATGAATTAAGCTTTTTCATAATCCTGTTAATCGTCGGCGCACAGATTTCCGTTTCAATTTTGCTTGCGCGGGAGCCGTGGTGGCTTGCCTTAATTATTGCTTGGATATTCGGCGCCTTTGCCAATCATACATTATTTGTTCTAATTCATGAATGCGCGCACAATCTGATTTTCAAAAGCAGGACGGCTAACAGAATTGCCTCCATATTGTGCGATCTTCCGATGAGCATTCCCACCGCCATCTCTTTCAGAAGTTATCATTTAAAACATCATTCATTCCAGGGAAATTATTTTTTGGACGCCGATCTTTCAAGCCGCTGGGAGGCAAAACTCATCGGTTCAACTTTTATTGGAAAAAGTTTGTGGCTCCTTTTTTTTCCGGTGTTTCAGGCGTTAAGGCCGCCCCGTTTAAAGCAAATTGAATTTATGAACGGATGGACGGTTGTAAACTGGATAGCGGTTTTCGGCTTCGATATTCTGATGATCTACTCTTTCGGATGGATTTCTTTCCTCTACTTTGCGGCATCATTATTCTTTTCGATAGGACTTCACCCGCTCGGCGCGCGGTGGATCCAGGAACACTTTCTCACTTATCCCCCTCAGGAAACTTACAGCTATTACGGAATATTAAATATCCCTGCTCTGAATGTGGGTTATCACAATGAACATCACGATTTTCCCTCGGTGCCGTGGAACAGACTGCCGGAGATAAAAAAAAGAGCTCCGGAGTTTTACAACAATATAATTTCTCACAGATCATGGACCAAGCTTCTTTTGAAATTTATTTTTGATCCCGATCTTTCTCTATACTCCAGAATGGTTAGAAAAAACAGGGAGGGGATCGAAGAGGCTTAGTACTCTCTTCATTTTCTGCATTAATAATCTTTTCTCTGTGTAAGCAAAGAAACTGCAAAATATGCGGCCAGAATAAGCGCGCACTTGAAGAACCAGTTTATAAGAGTATCGCTCACCGAATGTGAAAGCCGGTCGGTCTCATAGAAAGAGTAAACCGCATATGCAGCTAATGAGAGTGTTATTATCCAGCCGGCAAAACTTGCCGGGAAAAAGAAAAATCCCCGTTTCTTGAACCAGGGAAATTTTAAAAAATTCATCCGATATTTTTTCCGTCTATTTTGATTACTGAATTCTCTTTTATTACGGACTTCAGCGCTCAATGATATGAAATTAAGCTTATAAAATCCTTTTCTCTCTCGCAAAATTTGCTGATTTTGATATCAAAATTTTACTCTTTCATGTCAAAGACACGTTTTTCCGCGATTATTTTTTTCGCACTGGCAATAATATCAATAGCCGTTCCGCTGTTTTATTATCCTCTGCTTCCGCAGAACATGGCGTCTCATTTCAATTTTAAAAACGAAGCGGACGGCTGGATGTCTAAGCGGTCGTTTTTTGCTGTCCAGATCGCAGTTACATTTTTTTTGTGGGGAATGTTTTTATTGATAGCGGGCTTACTTCATAAATTTCCGGATTCAGCAATTAATCTGCCCAATAAAAATTTCTGGCTTAGCAGATTCCACAGAGAAGAAACCATGAGCACGCTTAAAGATTTTTTCTACTGGATAGGCAACATAACGATGGCATTTATGCTTCTTCTTTTCCTGGAAGTATATAAAATAAATATGAACGGGAGTTTAAAGATGGACTCCAAAATTTGGATGTACACAATTCTGTTTATCGCCGCATTGACATTTTTAATCACAAGAATGATCCTTCATTTTAACAAAACTGAAAAATCAATTTGAGCGGGAACTAAAATGAAAAATATCTTATCACTGCTTCTTCTATCTGCGTTATTGTTATTCACTACTGCAACCGCAAAACCAAAACAGGTTGTCTCCATCATTCCTGTCCCGGCAAAAATGGAGATAGGCAAAGGTGAATTCAAATTTAATTCATCAACTAAAATTCTTATTGATGATTCGGGCGCGGAATTTCAGAAACTCGGCGACCTTTTAATAACGGCAATATATAATGCGACCGGATTAAAACTGGCGGCCCCTTCTGCGCACGGAAACAAATCCGGCGACAATCTGATTTCAATACAGAACGATAAGAATATTTCCGACTCCGAGGCCTATTCGCTCGAGATCAACCCTAAGAAAATTACAATCTCAGCTTCTGGCGGAGCCGGAATTTTTTATGCCATACAGTCGCTGCTTCAGTTAATGCCGGTTGAAGGCAAACAGAAAAATTTTTCTGTGCCGGCACTTTCAATTCAGGATTCTCCCCGCTTTAAGTGGCGCGGAATGCACCTTGATGTGTGCCGCCATTTCTTCCCAGTAGAGTTCATAAAAAAATATATAGACATTCTCGCATTCTATAAGATCAACAGATTTCACTGGCATTTGACAGACGATCAGGGATGGCGAATTGAGATTAAAAAATATCCGAAGCTTACAGAGGCGGGCTCCTGGAGAAAAGAAACTGCGGGCGACGGAAAACCGTACGGCGGATTTTATACACAGGAACAGATCAAAGAAGTTATTCGGTATGCACAGGAAAGATATGTAACAGTAATGCCGGAAATAGAGATGCCGGGTCATGCGCTTGCCGCACTTACCGCATATCCCGAACTTTCATGCACGGGAGGCTCGTTTGAAACAGGAACTACGTGGGGAGTTTTTGAAGACGTATTTTGCGCGGGAAATAATAAAACGTTTTCCTTTTTGGAAGATGTTTTAACGGAAGTTATGAATCTTTTTCCAAGCGAATATATTCACATCGGCGGCGATGAATGCCCGAAAGAACGCTGGAAAGTTTGTCCGAAATGCCAGACAAGAATAAAAGCCGAGAATTTGAAAGACGAATTTCATCTTCAAAGTTATTTTATACAGCGCATAGAAAAATTTATTAACTCAAAAGGTAGAAAAATAATCGGCTGGGATGAAATTCTTGAAGGCGGATTAGCTCCTAATGCCGCGGTGATGAGCTGGCGCGGCATAGACGGAGGCATCGCCGCCGCAAAATCGAATCACAATGTAGCAATGAGTCCGGGTACACACTGCTATTTTGATCATTACCAGGGATTGAACGGGGAACCAAAAGCCATTGGCGGTTATACTAATCTGGAGAAAGTTTATTCGTATGAACCGGTTCCGGAAGTATTGAATGCTGATGAAGCAAAGTATATAATGGGTGCACAGGCGAATTTATGGACAGAATACATCGAAACAACGGATCATGTTGAGTATATGCTTCTGCCCAGATTGCTTGCGCTGAGCGAAGTTGTCTGGTCGCCTAAATCATCCAGGAATTATGAAGATTTCTCTTCCAGAATTATGAAACATTATGATATTCTTCAGAAAAAAAACTACAATTTCAGAGTTCCCACTCCTTTGGACGAAACCGGAGAATATCTTTTAATGAACCGGAAACCGATTGAATTCTTGAAACCCGTAAAAGAATCAAAAATATTTTACACTTTGGACGGGACAGAACCAACCGAAAAATCGAAACTGTATACATCCCCTCTCAAAATTTCGAAAGCTGCTCTGCTGAAAGCCAGGACATTTTTAAATAACGGAAGAACCAGTCCAACTGTTTCCCTATTAATCAGCGTCGTGGACACAACAAAGAACGGACTGAATTATAAATACTACGAGGGCAATTGGGATAAGCTTCCCGATTTTAGTGCTCTTACTCCCGTAAAATCCGGAAAGGTCTACAAACTTTCTCTCAGAGATTTCAAGCCGAGGGAAGACGGATTTGGACTGGTTATAAGCGGCTTTATAAAAATTGACAAGCCGGGTGAATACAATTTTTATTTGAATTCCGATGACGGAAGCAAATTTTCAATCGACGATAAATTATTAATAGATAACGACGGCCCCCACAGCAGCAGAACCGTCAGCGCGAAAACCGGTCTCGCCGCCGGAAAGCATAAAGTTGAGATATTATTCTTTGAAGGAGCGGGAAGCCAGAATTTAAGTCTTGAATTCGAAGGAGCCGGAGTAAAAAGAATGCCGGTCCCCGCAAGCGCGTTCTTCAGAAACTGAAAATATTGCGTTATTTATTTTATTCACAATGCGTGCAGACTGAATCGAAAGGAACTACAATGAAACTGAAAATATTTTTTCTTGCTTCACTTTTAATTTTTCAAAATTCGTTTTCACAAAATAAAAAAGTGACGGATTATGTTGATCCGTTTATCGGCACGGGCGGGCACGGGCATACATATCCCGGCGCAACTCTTCCATTCGGTATGATGCAGCTTTCTCCCGATACCGGCATTGACGGGTGGGACTGGTGTTCCGGTTATCATTATTCAGACAATTCGATAATGGGATTCAGCCACACTCATTTAAGCGGAACCGGTGCAACCGACTACGCAGATATCCTGTTCATGCCTACAGTTGGTCCTTTAAAATTTTTGCCCGGAAGCAAAGATAAACCGGGTGACGGCTACCGTTCCCGTTTCAGCCATCAGAATGAAAAAGCATCTCCCGGTTATTATTCGGTTTATCTAGACGATTATAAAGTTAGAGCCGAGCTTACAGTTTCGATGCGCGCGGGGATGCACAGATATACCTTCCCCAAAAGCAACGCTTCAAATATTATAATCGATTTAAAACACGGCCTCGACTCGGATTCCGAATCGATGCTTAAATTCGTCGGCAATAACAAAGTAGAGGGATACAGAAAATCCCACGGATGGGCGCAGGAACATACTGTTTATTTTGTCGCGGATTTTTCAAAACCTTTTACAAGCTGCGGGACGGTTATAGACGATAATTTAATAGACGGGCAGACAGAAGCTTCGGGAAAGAATGTGAAAGGGTATGTAAGATTCTCAACTTATAACGGCGAGCCTGTGATTGTAAGAATTGGAATTTCCGCCGTTAGCATAGAAGGCGCGCGCAAAAATCTGAATAAAGAAATTTCCCATTTTGATTTTGAATATCAGCGCCAGCTTGCTCAAAAAACATGGGAGAAGGAACTATCCCGCATCGAAGTCGAAGGCAACAATGAAGATCAGAAAACAATTTTTTATACTGCGCTGTATCACGCAATGATCACTCCCAACTTATTCATGGATTCCGACGGAAAATATTTTGGGATGGACAGAAAAGTTCATACTGCAAAGGGGTTCAATTATTACACGGTTTTTTCGTTATGGGACACATTCCGCGCCGAGCATCCGCTTTTTACAATTCTAGATCCAAAGAGGGCGGGAGATTTTGTAAAAACTCTTTTGGCAAAATATAAAGAAATCGGTCTGCTTCCGGTTTGGGAACTCGCTTCGAACGAAACCTGGTGCATGATCGGATATCATTCTGTGCCCGTGATTTTTGATGCATACATGAAAGGAATTAGAGGATTCGATGCAAAAGCCGCTTTGGAGGCTATGAAAGCAAGTGCCGAGCGGGATCAACATGGACAAAAACTTTATAGAGAGCGCGGATTCCTTCCCGCGGATAAAGAGAACGAATCCGTCTCTAAAACGCTAGAGTACTGCTACGATGACTGGTGCATTGCGCAGTTGGCTAAAAAGATAAAAGCCGAAGATGATTATAAAAAATATAATCAGCGGTCTCTTTTTTATAAAAATCTTTTCGACAAATCTACCGGCTTTATGCGTGGAAAAATGTCGGACGGATCCTGGATTACTCCTTTCGAACCGAAAGCGGTAACCCAGCAGTACACAGAAGCGAACGCATATCAGTATAATTTTTTTGTTCCCCATGATATTAAAGGATTGATCGATCTTCACGGCGGGAATGAAAATTTTGTAAACCGTTTGGATGGATTATTCGCCGAATCGGATAAACTTGAGGGAAGATTCCAGCCGGATATTTCAGGATTGATAGGACAGTATGCACACGGCAACGAGCCGTCTCATAATTTTGCCTACCTGTATAATTATGCCGGTGCCGCATGGAAAACGCAGGAGCGTGTGAGGGAAATTATGAACCAGTTGTATACTTCCAAAACAGACGGACTCTGCGGGAATGACGACTGCGGACAGATGTCGGCCTGGTATGTTTTTTCTGCAATGGGATTTTATCCTGTAACACCGGGGCAGAACAGCTACGCCATCGGTTCTCCTATTTTTGATAAAGTAACTATCAACTTAGACGGCGGTAAAAAATTTGTTATCACCGCAAGAAATAATTCGGATCAGAATAAATATATTCAGACTGCAAGCTTGAACGGAACACTGCACGAATACGGATTTATCTCACACGAAGAGATTACGAAAGGCGGCTCGCTTATTTTTGAAATGACGGATCAGCCTAATAAAATATGGGGCAAAAATTCACCCGATCTATTTTCAATGAGACCGGTTGAAGAGGGAGTATTAATGCCGTATGCCTCTTCAAACGGGGAAACATTTTACGATTCGCTGAACATAAGTCTTGTGTGCGAAACACCTGGCGCAAAAATCCGCTTTACCACAGACGGAAGCGAGCCGAACTTCAGCTCAAAACTTTACGATAAACCGGTCACTATTTTTAAAACGACAACCATTAGGGCACTAGCTTATCTGAGCAGAAGTGAAAGCAGTTTTGTAATGTCCTCCTCGTTTGTAAAATCGAAATATCCGCCGGCAGTCTATACCGTAAAATATCATGAACGCTATAACGGCGGCGGAAGCATGGCTCTTACGGATGGAAGATTCGGCACAAAAAATTTTCAAAACGGCGAATGGCAGGGATTTGAAGGAAGCGATCTTGAAGCCGTGATAGATTTAACCAAGCCGACGTTGATAAAAAAATTATCTGCCGGATTTTTAAATGACCCCAACGTCTGGATCTTTCTGCCGAGAGAGGTAATTTTTTCTGTTTCCGACGACGGCAAAAATTTTAAGCGCGTTGCGGATATAATTAACGATATTCCGGTTACCAATACGGAAAACTTGGTTAAACGGTTTGCTGCGGAGATAGAGATAACCTCCGCCCGCTATTTGAAAATTAACGCGAAGAATATCGGCGTCTGCCCCCCCTGGCATAAAGGAGCCGGCGGAAAAGCGTGGATGTTTGCCGACGAAGTTACTATTGAATGATTTTTTCTGAAACAATTTTAGTCAAAAATATTTATAAGTATCACAATTCTAAATTCGAGAATGCATATATGAATAAATCTGTTGTGATGAAACAAAAAACATTTTTTGCAATTCTTCTTTTAATCGGTTCTTTTTTTCCGACTCATCATTTCGCCCAATCACCTCAGGCACAATTGGAGTTTCCTAACGCAAAACACGACTTACATTTTAAGGCAATTCCTAAAGTCTGGGACGAAGGCCTTCCCCTTGGAAACGGTATGCTGGGCGCCCTTATCTGGCAGAAAAACAAATCTCTCAGAATCTCATTGGATAGAGCGGATTTGTGGGATTCAAGAACGCAGCCGGAATTTGAACGCCCGGAATTTAAATTCTCCTGGGTTAAAGAGCAGGTCGAAAACAACAACTACAAAGCCGTTCAAAATCTTTTTGATGAACCGTATGACCGGGAAGCGATTCCGACAAAACTTCCTCCTGCGGCTTTGGAGTTCAGCGTTCCTCAAATTGAAAAAGTTAAATCCGTTGAACTTAGTTTGAAAGATGCCGTTTGCAAAATAGTTTGGAAAAACAAAATTGCATTTACCTCATTTGTTGATGCCTCGGCCCAGCACGGCTGGTTCAAATTCGAAAATGTGAACGCAAAATTAATTCCGCGTCTGTTGCCGCCCCAGTATTCACAAAAAGTTTCTTCTAAAGATAATTCAATCAGCGGACCGGCAGGCAACGATCTGGCTAAACTGGGGTACAGTGCTCCCCGGATAAAACAGGAAAAGAATCAGATCACTTACCATCAGGAATGCGCCGGCGGTTTTTTTTATGATGTGAAAGTAATCTGGACTTATTCAAATAAAACATTGTACGGAATCTGGACTATAATTACGAACAGACCTTATTCCGCCTATCCAACCACTGAAGCATTTGTAGCCGCCCCCGATAATTTCAGCAAAGATTTCGATTCACATAAATTATGGTGGAACAATTTCTGGAGTAAATCGAGTGTTCAGCTTCAAGATTCGTTATTAGAGACTCAGTACTACAGGGAATTATATAAATTCGGAAGCGCGTCCAGAAAAGGAGCCCCTCCAATTTCTTTGCAGGCGGTTTGGACTGCCGATAACGGAAAACTTCCTCCGTGGAAGGGCGATTTTCACAATGATTTGAATACACAAATGAGTTACTGGGCGGGGTACAGTTCTAATCATCTTGAAGAAAGTTCGGTGTTCACAGATTGGCTCTGGAAGTGCAAGCCGGCCGCGGAAGAATACACTAAAAAATATTTCGGTACAGAGGGATTAAATTTTCCAGGTGTGACAACTCTTGACGGAAAACCGATGGGAGGATGGATTCAATATTCGCTCGGCCCAACTGTCTCGGCATGGCTGGCAAATCATTTTTATCTACAGTGGCGTTATTCAATGGATAAAAATTTTTTAGAGCAGCGCGCTTATCCGTGGATTAAAGAAACGGCTATTTACCTCGACCAAATTTCGGAACGGGATGAAAACAAATTGAGAAAACTTCCTCTCAGCTCTTCGCCGGAAATTCACGACAATTCAATAAATGCCTGGTTTAATAAAACCACAAACTTCGATCTCTCTCTTATAAGATGGCTTTATACGGCTGCTTCTGAAATGGCGGATTCCCTCAATTTGAAAGAAGAATCGGCTAAATGGAAAAATATTTTAAACGAATGGCCGGATCTTTCCCGTTACCACAAATATCCGAAACTATTAGTGGCGCCGGGAGTGGAGTTGAAAGAATCTCACAGGCATTTTTCTCATTTGATTTCAATTTATCCGCTCGGACTTCTTGACTGGAACAAAGGAGGATTTGAAAGACAGACCGTCAATGCATCGGTTGCGGATCTTTATCAGTATGGAACGGGTAATTGGTGCGGATATTCTTTTTCCTGGATAGCAAATGTTTTTACTCGTCTTCACAACGGAAGGAGAGCCGCAGAAATGCTTAGAATTTTCGCAAAAGATTTCTGTTCACCTAACAGTTTTCACCTGAACGGCGATCAATCCAAATCGGGCTACTCGAATTTCACATATAGACCGTTTACACTGGAGGGAAATTTTGCTTTCGCTTCTGCAATTCAGGAGATGCTTTTGCAGAGTTATAACGGCATCATAAGAATATTTCCCGCAATGAGCATGCCCAATGCCTCTTTCAGAGACCTCCGTGCCGAAGGAGCTTTTCTTGTCTCCGCAGAAAAGAAGGGGGGCAATATCGAGTGGGTGAAAATATATTCAGAAAAAGGGGGTAAAATAAAAATCCAAAATCCTTTCGAAGGAAAACTTAAGATTAACGGAGTGGAAAGATATCCGGCAATGAACGATCAAAAAGTTTTTGAATTGGAAACAAAACCGGGCGAGACATTAGAATTAAAAAAATAGTTTGTTAAATTTTAGCGATTGATTTTTTGAATATGCCGGCGCGACTTTAAAGCCGGCATTTTTATGCACTTTTTAAAAATCAATACCCTTCTCAAATTTTTTGAATTGTAATCCCTTTCTCTCAATTTTTTTGGTAAGTTGTAATATCTTTTGACCGATTTTAGCAAACGATAAGTTCTTACTATGAACCGCATATAAGCTGATTGTAAAACCAATTATAATTTTGCACAAATGATCACATCAATAAAATAAGCTCAAGAGGAATTATGAAAAAGTTGATATTACTATTATTCATTTTTATTGCCGCATTGCACGCCCAGGATTTCACAAAGGAGACAAAAGAACAAAGAGACGCCAGAATGAAGTGGTGGCGAGAAGCCCGTTTTGGAATGTTTATTCACTGGGGAGTTTATGCCGTGCCGGCGGGGGTTTATAAAGGCTATCCTATGAGAAGGGGCGGCGGAGAATGGATAATGAACCGTTCGAAAATTCCCGTCGCCGAATATCAGAACTACGCAAAAGAATTCAATCCGGTTAAGTATAATCCGGATGCATGGGTTAAAATGGCAAAAGACGCGGGAATGAAATACATAGTTATAACTTCCAAACATCACGACGGATTTGCCCTGTTCAAATCGAATGCAAGCAAGTGGAACGTTGTTGACGCTACCCCTTACGGAAAAGATCTTTTAAAACCTCTCGCTGCTGCATGCAAAAAATATGGAATTAAATTAGGGTTCTATTATTCTCAGGCGCAGGATTGGAATAATCCCGGCGGAGCGGCGGCGCGTAAATTATCAAATGAAGGATGGCCGAATCCGGACTCGGCAAAGATAGATCAGTACACAAAAGATCATAATGGTCACTGGGATCCCGATCAGACAACCGCAACAATGTCTGAGTATATAGACAAGGTCGCCGTTCCGCAAGTTAAAGAGATATTGACAAATTACGGAAAGATCTCTATTCTTTGGTGGGATACACCAACCAACATGACTGACGAGTTTGCCGAAAAACTTCAAGCGCTTACGAAACTTCAACCCGGAATAATTACAAACAACAGATTGAAACGGCCTAATTTTCCCGGAGACACTCAAACTCCGGAACAGAAAATTCCTTCACTCGCCGAGCTTGACGGAAAAGATTGGGAAACGTGCATGACCATGAACGGAACATGGGGATACAAAAGTTACGACCATAACTGGAAATCTTCCGAGACACTTATCCGCAACCTGATCGACATCGCGTCGAAAGGAGGAAATTATTTATTGAATATCGGACCGAAAGCAAACGGCGAATTTCCGGAAGAAAGCATTCAGAGATTGAAAGAGATGGGCGAATGGATGAAAGTGAACAACGAAGCAATCTACGCTACAAAAGCAAGTCCTCTGCCGGCATTTGATTGGGGGCGCTGCACAATGAAAGAGAATGGAAAGAAAACCGTTCTATATCTCTCCGTGTTCAACTGGCCAGCCGACGGAAAATTAACAGTCCCCGGTTTAAAAAATAAAATTCTTTCAGTTTCGCTTCTCGCATCGGGCAAAAAATTAAACGCAGCGGCATCCCAAAACGGTTTAACAATAGAGCTTCCGGCTGCCGCTCCAGACCCCATTGCGACCGTAATTAAAATTCAAGCGGAGGGAAAAATTGAAAACGCCAACTCTCCGAACAAAGATAAAATGAAAAGCGGAAAGATCGATTAATTTATTTTGATCAACAAAGGGAACGAAGATGAAAAAATTTTTAGCTGTTCTTTTGATCTCTATTATTTCACTCCAGGCTCAGGATTTCACAAAAGAAACCAAAGAGCAAAAAGATGCAAGAATGAGTTGGTGGCGAGATGCCCGTTTCGGTTTGTTTATTCATTGGGGATTGTACGCGGTTCCCGCCGGAGAGTGGAAAGAAAAAACAAGCCACGGCGAATGGATTAGAACTACTGCCCAAATTCCGCTTGAAGAGTATGATAAATTTGTGGGTCAATTCAATCCCGTAAAATTTAACGCCGCCGAATGGGTTAAAATGGCTAAAGATGCCGGAATGAAATATATAGTCATTACCTCAAAACATCACGACGGATTTCAGCTCTTCGATTCCCAACAATCCGATTTCAATATAATGCACACTCCCTTCAAAAGAGATGTGCTTAAAGAACTAGCGGACGCCTGCAGGAAAGAGGGATTAAAAATGTGCTGGTATCATTCAATAATGGACTGGCATCATCCCGATTACCTGCCGCGCAGAGAGTGGGAAAAAACACGTTCAACCGAGGGCGCTGATTTTAAACGCTACTTTGCATACATGAAAGCCCAACTGAAAGAGCTGCTTACAAATTACGGAGACATAAGTGTTTTATGGTTCGACGGCGAATGGGAAAATACCTGGAATACGGATTACGGAAAAGAATTATATAACTATGTCCGCTCGCTTCAGCCGAATATTATTATCAACAACAGAGTGGGCGCGGGGCGCAGCGGCATGGAAGGATTCACAAAAGACGGCGAGTTCAGCGGAGATTTTGGAACGCCGGAACAGACAATTCCTTCAACCGGACTGCCGGGCGTAGATTGGGAAACCTGCATGACGATGAATGACCATTGGGGCTACAATAAAAATGACAAGAACTGGAAATCGGTAAAGGAAATTCTGCAGATGCTTGCGGATATCGCATCCAAAGGGGGTAATTATCTTTTAAATGTAGGGCCTACCGCCGAGGGTGTCTTCCCTCCTGAAAGCGTTGAACGTTTACGCGAGATAGGCAAGTGGATGAAGCTGAATGGCGAATCAATTTACGGAACAACGGCCTCCCCATTTCCAAAACTTGAATGGGGACGCGTTACAAAAAAATCCAACGGAAACGATACACGTCTTTATCTCCATGTTTTTAATTACCCCGCGGACGGAAAATTAATTCTGCCCGGAATACTGAATGATGCGGAACAGTCCTATCTGCTCGCCGAACCGCAAAAAAAATTAGATGTGTCAAGAAAAGAAGATGCGCTTATAATTTCAGTTCCGGCAGCCGCGCCGGATTCAATCAACAGCGTTATAGTCCTTGATGTAAAGGGGAAGGAAGATATAAACAATCCTCCCGAAATTGAGAACAATGTAGATCAGTTCCTAAATAAAATCGACGTGAAAATAAAATCCTCGAGAGAGAATGTTCAGATTCATTACACACTGGACGGATCAATTCCTGATATAAACTCGCCGGTTGTAAACGGATATGTTCAGTTAACAGACTGCGCTCTAGTTTCTGCCCGCTGTTTCAGAAACGGAGTTCCTGTCAGCGGAACATCCCAGGCAACATTCACAAAAGTATTTCCGGAAGCCGCAGAGAAAATCGAAACGGCTACTCCCGGAATTAAATATTTTTATTATGAAGGCGATTGGGATAAGGTGCCCGAATTCGCAGATTTGAAATCTAAAAAAGAGGGAACGCTTTCAAAAATAGAACTCTCCCCAAGAACCGAAAACGAGCATTTCGGTTTTGAATTCACCGGTTATGTTAAAGTTCCTGCGGATGATGTTTACACTTTTTTTACGGACTCAGATGACGGAAGCAAATTATTTATCGGCAATAAATTAGTTGTGGATAACGACGGGCTTCACGGCTTATCGCAAAAAAGCGGGCTGATTCCCCTGACGGCGGGATTTCATCCGGTAAAAATTTCTTATTTCAACAAAACCGGCGGAATGGGATTGAAAATTTATATAGAGGGGGGCGGAATAAAAAAAGAAATTATTCCCGACGGTTTATTATTTTATAAATAAGATTTAATTCGATCGGTTTAATTTTTTATACCTGAAATATTTTGAAAAATATTTTATTTAATAAAACGAGGAGCGGAAATGAAAAACGAAGTTAACCGCAGAGAATTCATTAAAAGAAGTGCAATGGCCGGAGTAGGAATTGCAGTGGGAAGCGTTACACTGGCAGAAGAACTGCAGCAGAAATTAAAAACACCCGTTAAGCCCGTTCCCGTTTCCAAACCGATGGAAAAAGTAAGAATCGGATACGTAGGCGCAGGCGGAATGGGAACCGCTCACATATCAAACCTGCTTAAGATCAAAGGGGCAGAGCTCGTTGCGGTTTGCGACATCGTGGAAGACCGCGTTAAACGCGCCCAGGACATGGCGCTCAAAGCGGGACAGAAAAAACCGGAGGGATATTTTAAAGACGAGCATGATTTTAAAAGACTCTGCCAGCGGGAAGATATTGATTTAGTTTACACGGCTACTCCGTGGGAATGGCACGTTCCCGTCTGCATTGAAGCAATGAAAAACGGCAAGCACGCAGCAACAGAAGTGCCCGCCGCTTACACAATAGAAAATTGCTGGGAGCTCATAGAAACTTCAGAAAAAACCGGTAAATACTGCATGATGATGGAAAACTGCAACTATGATAAAATCGAGATGATGATTTTAAATATGGTAAAGAAAAATTTGTTCGGAGAACTTTTACATGCAGAGGGCGGCTACCTGCACGATTTGCGCGCGGTTAAACATGATATGAACGGAGAAGGTGTTTGGCGCAGAGCGCACGCTATGAAACGCAATGGTGATCTCTATCCCACGCACGGTCTTGGTCCCCTAATGCAATGCTTCGATATCAACCGCGGAAATTATTTTGATTATCTGGTTTCGTTCGGAACAAAAACACGCGGACTTCATCTTTATGCTGAAAAAAAATTCGGACCAGATTCACCTCAGTCAAAGGAAAAATTCGTACTCAGCGATGTGGTCACTACAGTCTTGAAAACCTTTAACGGCGAAACTATTGTACTCACTCACGATACAAGCTCCCCCCGCCCCTATAGCAGAAATATTATGGTTCAGGGAACAAAAGGTTTGGTAAGAAAATATCCCGATCCTAAAATTTATATTGAAACCGAAGGAAAACCGGATGCCTGGGAAAAAATTGATGAATATATGAAAGAGTATGAACACCCCGTCTGGAAAGAATTGGAAGATGCAAGCAAGGGAGCCGGACACGGCGGAATGGATTTTATCGAAGATTACCGTTTGGTTAACGCCCTTCTTAAAGGCGTTGAACCAGACATGGATGTTTATGATGCTGCCGTTATAAGCGCAGTCTGTGAATTAAGCGAGCGGTCGATCAAACAAAAAAGTACGCCCGTTAAATTCCCCGACTTCACGCGCGGCATGTGGAAAAAGAAAAGAGAACTCCACGTGATGGAATAATATTTCACAAGATTATTTACAAAAGAAGGAACGGTATATTGAATAAAAAAATAATTTTCCTGTTTCTCTTTTTGCTGCCGGCATTTAATTATATATGCCAGCCGGTTCAAACTGTTCCTAAAAATAATTTTGTTGCTATTTCGGCGGATGACAAGATTGAAAATATAATTTTCAAAGCTGCCAATGTGGTTCCGACACAGCAGCAGTATAACTGGCAAAAATTAGAATTTATTGCTTTCGCCCATTTCGGAATGAATACTTTTACAGACCGCGAATGGGGAGAAGGCACGGAAGATCCCAAACTTTTTAATCCCTCCAGGTTTAACGCGCGGCAGTGGACAAGAATCTTAAAATCCGCCGGCGTTAAAATGCTCATCCTTACAGCAAAACATCACGACGGATTCTGTCTCTGGCCCAGCAAATACACCGAACACAGCGTAAAAAATTCTCCCTGGAAAAACGGCAGCGGCGATATTGTGCGCGAGGTTTCGAATGCGTGCAGAGAAGCCGGATTAAAATTCGGCATTTACCTCTCTCCTTGGGACAGGAACAACAAAGATTACGGCGACTCTCCAAAGTACAATGAATACTTTGTAAATCAGCTCAAGGAGCTCTTAACAAATTACGGAGAGATTACGGAAGTCTGGTTCGACGGCGCATGCGGCGAAGGACCAAACGGCAAAAAACAGATTTACGACTGGCAGGCGTATTATAAAGTTGTAAGAGAACTCCAGCCGGAAGCCGTAATATTCGGAATGGCTCCCGATATCCGCTGGGTCGGGACAGAATCCGGCTACGGGAGAGATACAGAATGGAGCGTTATCCCTATCGGCCTTAAAGATCTTACACCGCAAATGCTGACCGGCAAAAACCCTCTTGATGATATTTACCAACCGAAAGATGTAATGGGAGAAGACCTCGGCAGCCGCGACAAAATTAAATCTGCGAACGGATTATTCTGGTATCCGGCGGAGACGGATGTTTCAATCCGACCGGGATGGTTCTATCATTCCAACCAGGATAAAGAAGTCAAATCGCCCGGAAAATTGACAGACATCTATTTTAATTCAGCGGGAAAAAACGGCGTTCTTCTTTTAAATATTCCCCCGGATAAAAGAGGATTGATTTCAAAGTATGATGAAAAAAGTCTGTTGGGTATGAAAAAGATTCTCGATAAAACATTCAAAAATAATTTTGCCGCTTTGGCGAAAACCGATTCATCTACAATGAATAAAACTTTTTATTCATCCGATAAATCGGAGGGACAGTACTGGCTGGCCGAAAATGATTCTGCCTCGATCGAATTTACATTGCCGGAAGAAAAAATATTTGACGCCGCAATGCTGAAAGAAGAGATCCGGCTGGGTCAGCGCGTTGAGAAGTTTCATCTCGATTATTGGGACGGGAAAGAATGGAAAAATTTCTCGGAAGGAACCACTATCGGTTTTAAACGGCTCCTCAGGTTCAGTCCGGTTAAAGCAAAAAAAGTACGACTTGTAATTCAACAGTCCCGCTTAAATGCGGCAATTGCGGATTTCGGTTTGTTCAAAATGTACGGTCAATAGAAGGAATTTAACTTGAAAAAATTTTTTACTCTTCTCTTAATATCATTTTCAATCTGCACGGCTCAGGAATACCTTCAAAAATATTATCCGGAAACCGATCCGCTGGTTTTAAAGCAATTGGAGAAATGGCAGAATATAAAATTCGGATTATTAATGCACTGGGGACCATATTCCCAATGGGGTGTTGTTGAATCATGGTCAATATGTTCTGAAGACGAGGGATGGGAAAGAAGAAAGAGCGGAAATTATGTTGAGTACAAAAAAGAATACGAGAATCTGAAGAAAACTTTTAATCCTGTAAAATTTGATCCTGAAAAATGGGCGCGCGCGGCCAAGGAAGCAGGAATGAGATATGTTGTGTTCACGACAAAACATCACGACGGATTTTCGATGTTCGACACAAAACAGACGGATTACAAGATCACGGATCCGGGCTGCGCCTTCAGTACAAATCCTAAATCAAATATCGCAAAAGAAATATTTAACGCCTTCCGGAAAGAGGGCTTTATGATAGGCGCATATTTTTCTAAACCCGATTGGCACAATGACAATTACTGGTGGCAGAATTTTGCAACACCGGACAGAAATGTGAACTATAATATCTCAGCTTATCCGGAGCGTTGGAAAAATTTTGTTGAATTCACTCACAATCAGATTATGGAACTGATGACCGGTTACGGCAAGATGGATATTTTGTGGCTGGACGGCGGATGGGTCCGCAAGAAAACAGAAAATGAAATTAAGGAAGAACTCCTTTCGGCAAAGTATGCGGTGCATCCCCAAAACCAGGATATTGATATGCCCGGACTTGTAAAAAAAGCTAGAGAGAAGCAGCCCGGATTAATCGTCGTGGATCGCGCCGTTGAAGGACCGTATCAAAATTATTTAACGCCGGAAAATCAGATTCCAGGCAAGCTTCTCCCCTATCCGTGGGAATCTTGCATAATAATGGGAGGCGGCTGGAGCTACGCGTTCAACGCAAAATATAAAAGCGCACGCGAGCTCATCAGCATGCTCGTTGATATTGTATCTAAAGGGGGAAACCTTCTTCTCAATATCGCTCCATCTCCGGAAGGTACGTGGGACGACGAAGCTTATGCCAGACTTAAAGAGATTGGCGCGTGGATGAAAATAAATGATTCTGCTATTTATAACACGCGGCCTGTTTTTCCTTACCGCTCAGAAAAAATCTGTTTTACAAAATTAAATGATGAAACCTCTTTCGCGATTTATCTCGCTGACGAAAACGAAAATAATATTCCCGCAGAAATCTCTATCCCCACTTCTGCCGCGGGAAAGAATCCGGTCTTTTCATTCCTTGGTTCAAACACAAAATTGGAT
The DNA here is from genome assembly GCA_021812705.1 of Bacteroidota bacterium. Lineage (GTDB taxonomy): Bacteria > Bacteroidota > Ignavibacteria > Ignavibacteriales > Melioribacteraceae > Fen-1258. Next base: position 49,379 of record JAKAMT010000003.1, read on the forward strand.
TATAAAAAAAATAATGATACGTTTTTGATACACATTCCCGATTCAGTTCGTAATAACCCGCCTTGCAAATTTGCGTGGACAATTAAAATACAAACGGAGAAAAAATAATTTCATTGAATGACAGATGAGAGAGAAAAATATCCGCAAGTTTTTTTTGCAAGCGACCGCTCGGTTCTTATAAGAACCGGCGATACTATTTCAGAAAAGAATCATGAAACCGTGCACAATTATTTTGACCTTTTCTCTCTCAATCCGGTGAAAGGAGCTCAATCAATTCACCCGGCATACAATTCTCTTCTGCTCACATTCGACCCGGCAGTAATAAATCCGGCAGAGTTTCTATCTGAAGTGAAATTAAAATTACTGAATGCGATTCCTTTTATATATCCGGATAAATATTTAATCGAGATTCCCGTTTGTTACGATGAAGAATTTGCGCCGGATATTTCTAATGTGGCGCAGCATAATTCAATCACAGTCGAAAAAGTTATCGAAATTCATAGCGCGCCCGAATACTTGGTCTATTTTCTCGGTTTTTCTCCCGGCTTTCCATATCTGGGAGGAATGAGTGATAAAATTTCTACTCCGCGGCTTCAAACTCCCAGAATAAAAGTGCCGGAAGGGAGCGTTGCCATAGGCGGAAATCACACGGGCATCTACCCCCTTTCTTCTCCCGGCGGATGGAATATTATCGGCAGGACTCCTTTAAAATTATTTTCGCCCGAAAAAAAAGAGCCGGTTTTGTTAAAGCTTGGTTATAAAATTAAATTTATTCCAATATCCAAAAAAGATTTTTTTGAAATGAAGAATACATGATGCGGGCAATCAGAGTAATACAACCGGGTTTTCAATCGACCGTTCAGGATCTCGGAAGATTCGGCTATTCACATCTGGGCATTTCAG
>JAKAMT010000085.1 GCA_021812705.1 Bacteroidota bacterium
CTTCGTTTAGAGAAATATTTTTTTTCTTCATTATGAATGGAAGAACAAAAGGATCCATATCGCCGATGCGTGTTCCCTGGATTAATCCCGACTGGGGCGTGAATCCCATTGAGGTGTCGATAGCTGTTCCGTTTTTGAATGCGCACAACGAAGATGATCCGCCCAGATGGCATGTGATTATTTTATGATTATCATGCGGCAGCTGCAAAATCTTTACTGTTTCATTTGTAACGAAACGGTGCGATGAACCGTGATAGCCGTACTTTATAACATTGTATTTTTTATACCATTCATAAGGTGTGCCGTAAACCTTTGCATAGTCCGGAGCGGAAGTGTGGAAGCCGGGCTCAAATACACCGACAAGTTTTGTGTTCGGCAGAATTTCCTTGAACATGTATATGGCGTTTAAGTAGGGAGGATTGTGAGCAGGCGCCAGTTCCTTATAATCTTCCATCGCTTGAAGAACTTGGCCGGTTAACAGAACGGAGCCGTTTTTATCGCCGGCCTGTATTGTTTTAAACCCGATCCCGTCAATCTCGTCAAGATTTTTTAGAAGATTATTTTTTTCATCAATTAAAAATTCCAGCGAGTGTTTAACCGCTTCCCGCTGAGAAGCTATCTCTTCCTCGCCGGAAAAAACATTTTGGTTGCCGATGTAATAATTAATTATTGCGTTTTTGGTTCCGACTCTTTCTGTGTAACCGCTTGCGAGAGTTGTTTCGCTTTCCATATCAATAAGGCGAAATTTAAAACTTGTGGAGCCGATATTGCAGACAATTATCTTCATTCAATTCTCGTTAAAAAATCGAGCCGCAAATGGATAGGTTCAATTTGAGGCAAAAAATTATCTGTTAAGACTTCTTAGAACTTCTTCCGTAATTTTTCTTATCAACTCTTCCTTATCGGAATCTACTTTTGCCGCCGATGAATTTGTAGAACATGACTGTCCCTCCTCTTGGCAGGAAACGCAGCCGACATCGGTTCTAATGCCGTATTTGGCTCTTTGATCTTTCAGCTTCTGAACCTGTTCTCTGTTCAGGGTGTTAATATATCCCAGCTGCTGTGCCACAAAAGCGATGAAGGCAAAATGTTCCAGAGTTTCCATTTTATGATATGCGTTCAGAACATCCTTGCCCACAGTAAGCGCCCCGTGATTTGCAAGAAGAAACGCGTCGTAATCTTTTAAAAGTTTTGTAACCGGCTTGTAAAATTCTTCAGTCCCCGGTGTGCCGTATTCGATCAAAGGGATCGAACCGAGAGTAATTACTACTTCCGGAAGAACGCATTTATCCAACGGAATTCCCGCTACTGCGAAGCCTGTGGCGTATGGAGGATGCGCATGGCATACGGAAAAAACATCGGGCCTGTCTTTGTAAACCTGCAGATGCATGAACATTTCGGATGACGGTTTTTTATTTCCGGAAATAACTTTTCCTTCCATGTTAATAACAATCAGGTCTTCCGGCTTCATAAATCCTTTGCTCACACCGGTGGGAGTTATAACAACTTTTTCGTCATCTACTCTGGCACTTATATTCCCGTCGTTGGACGCGACATATCCGCGAGCATAAATTCTTTTTCCCGCCTCAACTATATCATTTTTGAGTGAGAAGAGTGCATTTCCCAAATCTTATATTCCTTTCTATTTTGCTGATGGAAGAATCATTTCAACATCTGAATGGGGTCTTGGAATTACATGTACTGAGACAAGTTCTCCTACCCGCTGAGCGGCAGAAGCGCCTGCATCTGTAGCTGCTTTAACCGCGCCAACATCGCCTCTAACCATAACCGTTACAAAACCGCCCCCTATGGTTTCCTTCCCGATTAATTTAACATTAGCGGCTTTTACCATCGCATCTGCCGCTTCTATAGATCCGATCAAACCTTTGGTTTCAATCATTCCCAGTGCTTCCAAAGTTGCCATTTTTTCCTCTTATTTTATTTGTAATGATTTTGTTATAGCCAATCTTCTAACCCGCGCAAAATTTCGGGGTGTGCAGATTCCTTCTCCTGTAGGACTTGCAATTGTATGAGAAAAAGTCCCTTCGCCGCTCATGCCGCCGTTGCCGGCAAGAGAGGAACCGTTAACTACTACGATGCTTGTATTCATTGCTTTAGTAAAATTAGTAATATTATTCAGATTATTTGAATGAATCATTGCGGTGTGTTTGTATCCGTGTTCCGCCTTCACGGAAAATTCTATTCCCTGTTCGGCAGATTCCACTCTAACAACAGGTATAAAAGGCATCATCTGTTCTTCCTGAACGAACTTGCATCCGAAATCGCATTCGCCAAACAGCAGCCGGACAGAATCAGAAATCTTCAATCCGATTGCCCCGGCAAGAACGCTGGCATTTTTCCCCACGAACTGCCGGTTTACATAAATTTCATTTTTGGAATTGCTCAAAAAAACTTTTTCTGCCAGCGCTTTTATTTGAGATTTGTCTATTCGTATGGAATTGGCCTTCTCCATTTCGCGCATAAATTTATCGAACACAGAATTTATCACGAACACTTCTTTTTCTGCGATGCATAAAATATTATTGTCGAACGAAGCACCTTCAACAATTGACCTGGCCGCGTTTTCGAGATCTGCAGTTTCGTCAATGAATACCGGCGGATTTCCCGGGCCGGCTGCAATAACTTTTTTGCCGGATGAAAATGCCGCCTTCACCAATTGCGGTCCGCCTGTCGCGGCTATTAGTTCAATATCCGGATGTTTGAAAATCTGTTCTGCGCTTTCCAGAGTCGGTTCGCGAAGCATGCACACCAAATTTGCAGGACCGCCGTTATCTCTTATTACTTTATTAAAAATTTCAACGGCAACCGCTGAAAGTTTTTTTGCAGCAGGATGAACATTGAAGACAACGGAATTTCCTGCGGCAATTATAATTATCATGCTGTTGAATAAAACCGGAATCGGATGGGTTGATGGAGTTATTGCAGCAACAACTCCGAACGGTGCGTAATCTTCGTAAACCAGACCTTTGTCACCGCTCCATGATTTAGTTTCAAGGTCTTCAATCCCCGGCGTTGCATCTGCGGCATTGTGATGTTTTACAATTTTATCTTCCACTCTTCCCATGCCCGTCTCGGCGACAGCCATCTCAGAGAAGAGGGCGGCATTCTGATGCATAGATTTTCTTAGAGCCGTAATTATAATTTCTTTTTTTGACTTTGGTATATTGAACCAATATTTCTGTGAAATTTTAGCGGACTCCACAGCTCTATTCACATCATCAAAAATACAGCCGTTAACCGAATCGGGATACAGTGAGCGGAGAGAAGAATTTCGTTCAAATTCTTCGACTACCTCTTTTACAATCTTATTGATATAATTTCTGTCGAGTTCCAAGGTCGCTGTCTGAATTATGATAACCGGTTAACATTTAGTACTATAATTAAGCTTTTATTCTTTTAAACTCAAGTTTGTACAGCCCCAATTCGATTATAGATCATAATTATTTAGAATGAAATGCAGATAATTATTTATGAAAGGAAAAAGAGAACTGATATCGATAATATCCCTTTATCGCTAATTAGCCGCAATTCGACTATTATAATTCTTTTTTTATATATTCTTTTAGTAATCTAAGTATACCCAAAAGGTTGTGCTAGATTAGTGTTAATCGTTTTAATCTTTATTAATGTTGTTGTCATGGCCGCCTTTAATTTAGAAGATGTTTTATGTAAAAATTCAAGACGGTGTGACCTTCAATAATAAAAGTTAACTTCTCTTAAATGCTAGACAGAATTATTGATAAAAAACCGCGGATTTATTTATGAACTTTTTAGCAAATAAAAAGGCAATCTTAGTTTTTCTTTCAATAACTTTTTTAGCTTCAGTATTAATCTACATTACCAGAGATCGGTCATTTGAACAGATAAAAAGAAATGAGGTGATCAGAATCGGGTATGCGGTAGAACCTCCGTACGCTATGGTTGACAAAAACGGCGACGTTACCGGGGAGTCTCCAGAAATTGCAAAACGAATCTGCGCCGAGTTGGGAATAAAAAAAATCGAATGGTTCCAAACGGATTTCAATTCATTAATTCCTCAACTGATATCCGGTAGGTTTGATGTAATAGCCGCGGGAATGTTTATAACTAAAGAAAGAACTAAGAAAATAAATTTTTCAGAACCTACATTCCATGTAAAGCAGGCCTTGCTGGTTCTTGAAGGCAATCCAAAAGAACTCTTCTCTTATCAAATCGGATCGATGCACAATATTAAATATGCCGTTATCAAAGGCTCAATAGAGGAAATGATTCTTTTAAAAAACGGCGTCTTTGAGGAACAGCTTATCAGAGTTCCCGATGCTGTTTCGGGCAAAGCAGCTCTCGAATCCGGTCTTGTAGACGGGGTGGCGCTATCTCAACCGGCAATAACGCAGATGGCTGCCGCAATAGGGCTGGGGAAGGCGGAAATTGTAAAAAATTTTGAACAGCCTCCAATTGATCCCGACGAAAAGATGGGATATGGCGCTTTCGGATTCCGCACGAATGATGTAGAACTTTTAGATAGCTGGAATGCCGTTTTGAATAAATTTATAGGAAGCAATCAGCATTTGAAGATCCTTAATGCTTTCGGTTTAACAAAAGATGAATTGCCGGGCAATATTTCAAAGAAGGAGATCATTTTAAAAAATGAAAATAAATAAATCTCAAACAACAGCGTTAAGAAAAAATATCTTCTCCAATTTTAAAATATGGATCTGGACCGTAATAGTTTTTTCAATTCTTGTTTGCCTTTCAATTTCATGGATTCACATCTCTCAAAAAAAAATCCTCAATAGAAGCGTTTATATCTTAGAAAATATAAGACAGGCGAGAATTGACTTGGCGAAGGGATTTCTACACATCCAGTCATTTAGAGAAGAATTATCACCTTATGACCGGAACCAGGGCATCGCATTGATTCAACAGGCTATTCCGGCATTTCAGGAATCACTGAGATGGCTCAATGATGAACCCCTTGATAAAAATGATCCGTCGGAATCGAAAAAGGAGCTCCTTGAAAATTTTAAATACGAGATAGATAAATTCTCTGATGATCTTAACAGATGGATGAATGATACATCTGACGAAAAAAATCTAAGGACCAAATTGCGCATCTCTTTGAATGACCTGGAACTTCGGGCGGAATTCATTGATTCTAAGATTCACGCTGATTTATTGAAACTTTCTTCTGAGTATGATAACATCTTCCTTCTTACTCTCATGGGAGCGGCTCTGCTGCTTTGCGGAATTTGTATTGCCGTGGTTTTTACGGTGAAGGAGAAATTGAAATATGAACGTGATTTAATGGCGAGCGAACAATTCTACAAGACTACTCTCTATAGTATAGGAGATGGCGTTATCACAACGGATAAGAAGGGAAAAATTACTCAGATGAATAATTCCGCCCAGCTTCTTTCGGGGTGGAATGAAGCGGAAGTAATAGGAAAACCGGTTGATGAAATTTTTAGGATCATAAACGAATCGACAAAAGAGAACGTGGAGAGCCCGGTACATAAAGTTCTGCAAGAAGGCATGATTGTAGGTCTTGCAAATCACACTCTCCTTATAAAAAGAGACGGTACAGAAATACACATTGCCGACAGCGGTGCACCGATAAAAAATGAGGCCGGCGAGATTGAAGGTGTTGTACTTGTGTTCAGGGATAAGACTGAAGAGCAAAAAGCATTACAGCTGGTACGCCAAAGCGAAGAAAAAATGAGAATGATGGTCGAAGGAACTCCATACCTCTTTTTCTACACCCAGGACGAGGATGCCAATTTAACCTATATCTCCCCCTCGGTTGAAAAAATTACGGGGCACAAGGTTGAAGACTGGTTCAATACCAAAGACTGGTTCACTACTAATTCCGAAATCAATCAGATCGCTAAACAAAAAACCCGCGCTAAACTGAAGGGGGAAAATATTCCTGGTCCCATCTTTGTTGAAATAAAGCACGCTGCAGGTAATAACATTCTTCTGGAGATTTACGAAAATCCGATTTACAGAAACAATGCTTTGGTTGGTTTGCAGGGTATTGCCCATGATATAACAGAACGGGTAAGATTAGAGAAAGAAAGAATCTATCTGCAGGAAATCATTCAGAAGAGTTTGAATGAAATTTACATATTCGATGCCGATACTCTGAAATTCGAATTCGCCAATAGGGGGGCTGTACAAAATCTGGGTTACACTGTTGAAGAACTTAAAAGTTTAACTCCTTACGATATCAAACCAGAATTCACAAAAGAAAAATTCCTCGATTTTATAGAGCCGCTGGTTAATGGCACTAAAGATTTACTGGTGCTGGAAACTTTTCATGAAAGAAAGAACGGATCAAGGTATCATGTCAATATCCATTTGCAGCTTCATAAATTGGAAAATAAGCGGGTCTTCCTGGCTATTATCAATGACATTTCGGACAGAAAAAAAGCCGAAAAAGAAATTCGCGAAAGTGAAGCCAGATTCAGAACAACGCTTTACAGCATAGGAGACGGCGTAATAGCCACGGATGAAAATGGCTTAGTAACACAGTTAAATCCAATTGCAGAGGCTCTAACAGGATGGAACGAGACGGATGCCGCGGGAAAACCGCTGACGGAAATATTTAAAATAATTAACGAGGATACGCGTCAAGCTGTCGAAAATCCGGTGGAAAAAGTTTTAAGAGAAGGCAAAATTGTAGGACTGGCGAATCACACTCTTTTGATTTCTAAGAGCGGGACAGAAGTGCCCATTGCAGACAGCGGAGCGCCGATTAGAAATCCTAACGGAGGTCTCGACGGCGTGGTTCTGGTTTTCAGAGATCAGACAAATGAGCGGGATGCACAGACAAAAATTCTCAGCTCTCTTACAGAAAAAGAGATTCTCCTCAAAGAGATTCACCACCGGGTTAAGAATAATTTTCAGAGGATTATTAGCCTGATAGGATTGCAGACGGCATTCATCAGCGATCAAAAAATTCTCGAAATCTTTGAAGAGCTTCAATCGCGTCTACGCTCTATGTCGCTGATCCATGAGCTAATGTACAGCTCGGATAATTTTTCGGGCGTCGATATCAAAAGATATATCGAAAAGCTTACCGAATATTTGATTCAAACCTATTCATCCTCAGCCGGCATTGAACTGAAATTAGATCTGGAAAGCCATAACCTTGACCTTGATTCTATTATTCCGTGCGGATTGATAATAAATGAGATAATCACAAATTCTCTTAAATATGCCTTCCCGGTTGAAAATAAAGGAGTAATAGCTGTCTCGCTTAAAAAAGTTGGAGATGAATTTTTTCTGAAATTATCCGATAATGGTGTGGGATTAAAATCTAAGATCGATTTTAAGCATATAAATTCTTTGGGAATTCGTTTAGTAGATCTTCTTGTTAAACAACTTAAAGGCACGCTTGAAGTGCTTCAGCCCGAGAAGGGAATAGAGTACCGCATTAAATTCAAAGGAGATTTATAGTTGGAAAATCCTGCTGATTCGAAAGCAAACATCCTTCTGGTTGATGATGATGTGCTTATCGCCGAAAGTACTAAGTTTTCTCTAAAAAAATCAGGTTATAATATTGTCGGAATTGCTGTCGACGCAAGCCGTGCAGTAGAACTCACGAAGACAAAGAACCCGGACTTAATTGTAATGGATATAAATCTAGGCAGTGTTTTGGATGGTATTTCTGCTGCAGAAGAGATAAAGAAATTTGCCGATATACCCGTAATCTTTCTGACCGCATATTCCGATCCGGATACAATCGAACGCGTTAAAAAAGTTGGACCTTACGGCTATCTTATTAAGCCTTTCGATTCTAGAGAGCTCATTATTGCCATTGAAACTTCTTTGGTTAAGCACTCTTATGAAAAGGAGATTAAAGAAAGGGAACTGCTTTTTAGAACAGTTGCCAATTTTGCATACGAGTGGGAATTCTGGATCCGCCCCGATTACTCCTTTAAATATTGTTCCCCCTCCTGTCTAAGAATAACCGGCTATTCAGCCGAAGAGTTTGTGGGAAATAAGGAACTAATGTTCCAGATAGTTCACCCGGATGATAAAGCCTCTTTTGGGGAGATGTTGGAATATTATTTCGTTGATGATAAAGAGAAAGTCATTACTGGATTTCAATACAGAATAATAAGCAAAGCGGGAGAGGTTAAATCTCTGAGCCACACTTGCAGTCCAATTTATGATGAAAAAGGGAATTATTTGGGGAGACGGGTTACAAATGTTGACGTGACTGAAAGGACTAAAGCTGAGGAATCGCTGCGCAGGAGCGAGGAGAGGTTTAAACAAGTTATTTCATGTTCCGGGGCGTGGGTGTGGGAAGTGAATGCAGATGGTTTGTATACTTATGCAAGCCCTACGGTTGAATCTATTCTTGGATACGACGCAGATGAAATAGTAGGGAAAAAATATTTTTACGATTTCTTTGTGCCAGATCAAAAAGAAGAACTAAAAATTTTAGCATTTCAGATGTTCTTGAAAAAAGAAATAATTAAAAATTTTGAAAATCCAAATGTCCGTAAAGACGGCAACATCGTGATTCTTGAAACCACAGGCATGCCGCTGCTTGATGATAAAGGTAATCTGATCGGATACAGAGGCGCTGATCAGGATATTACAGACCGGAAAACTATCGAAAGGGCACTTACCGAGAGTGAAAACAGGCTCCGCTTTGCTCTCGAAGGCTCTAACGATGGATTATGGGACGTTCATATGCAGACCGGAAAAGTGTTTCTGAGTCCGCGAGGATGCGAGATTCTCGGATACAACCCTAATGAATCGGATAAAATTGCCTCTGTCTGGAGCGATCTTGTTCACCCCGATGATATGCCTATTACGGGAGAAAAATTGAATTCGCATCTAAACGGCGAATCGCAGGTTTTTCAGGTGCAGCAGCGGCTTAGAACAAAATCTGGCGAATGGAGATGGGTGCTCACTAGAGGTAAATTGGTCTCCCGCGACTCAAACGGAAACCCTCTTAGAATGACCGGTACACATACCGATATACATGAAAGAAAATTAGCTGAAGCCGAATTGGAAAAATACCGTTTTCATCTTGAAGAATTAGTTGAAACCAGAACCGAGGAACTTGATAAATTAAATAATGATCTCATCGAACAGCTTCGTAAAGGCACAGAACTCCAACTTATGCTTCAACAGTCGCTCCAAAAAGAAAAAGAATTGAGCGAACTGAAAACAAGATTTATATCAACTGCATCGCACGAGTTTAGAACTCCGCTTACTTTGATACTTACTTCAGCCGGGCTGATTCAGCGTTACGGTAAAAAATGGACCGAAGAGAAACTGCTGGAATATATAGACAAAATAAAACGCTCCGTTGACTATCTTACAAAATTGCTGGATGATGTTCTTACAATAAATAAATCAGAGAGCGGAAAACTATTTTTTAACCCCGAAATGGTCGATCTATATAGTCTGTGTCTTGAAATTATTGAAGAAACAAAATTTCATGCCGCTTCAAACTACAATTTTGATTTCAGCTTTTCGTTGCGGAAAATAAAATATTCCCTTGATCCAAAATTGATCAGGTTCATCCTCTCAAATCTTCTGTCAAATGCTTTTAAGTATTCTCCAAACGGCGGAAATATCAGGCTGTTCGTACAGTCGGCTAATGAAAAAATCAAAATAATATTTGAGGATGAAGGAATTGGAATCCCAGAAGAAGATAAAAAGCATTTGTACGAACCGTTTCACAGGGCTTCGAATACGAATGAAATACCCGGGACGGGGCTTGGATTATCGATAGTTAAAAGGTCTGTGGATCTACATGGCGGAAGTATTACCGTCGATTCAAAACTTGGAACCGGAACAACATTTACAGTTCTGATTCCGAAAAAAACTCTGTAAATTGAAAAACTAAGATTACAAACTTCATTGGAATTTATATAATACTAAAAACAAGTGTCTTAAATCACATTCTTTAAAAAGCATGAAATGAAGAAAGATTATTATTTGACAAGAAAATGGCTGGGACTAAAAACGGAATCAAAAATCGTTTTCGCATGGATACCCTCTCTTATCATTATTTTGATTTTGAGTTCCATTTTTTATTATTCCAAATTGGAACTTCATTCAAGCACGGACGTCCTTAATCGAAATAACGAAATTCGCAACGGCATTCAAAAAGTATTTTCATCTGTCCAGGCTTTAGAGATCAGCAATAATAATTATCTGATTTCCAACGACAAATCTGATTCACTGCGTCATACGGCTAATTTGGAGACTTTGCTCAATAATCTTTCGGTTTTGGAATCGTTAATAAAAAACGAACCCCGTTTCCTAAAATTATTTATTCCCATTCAAAATATCGTTCGGCAGGAAATTGAAACAATTAAACATCCGTCTGTATATGTAAAAGATTCAAGAACCTTGAATAGAACTGTTTTAAAAAACGAACAAAGGATTTATAGAAGACTTGACGAGTTTGTGCGGATGCTTTATGATGAAGAGGATAATTATGCTGCGGAACAGATGGAGGCGGTACATTCAAAAATTAAAAACAATCTAAATTATTTTCTTGTCCTCATTATTGTATATATATCTTTCCTAACTTTTCTTTTCATTGTTATAATTCGAGATGCAAGTGAGAAGAGAAAATTAGCTGCTGAAGTTACAGAGAGAAAGATAGAGCTCGAATCTATTATTAATACGGCACCTGCGCTAATCTACACTAAAAATTTGGAAAAAAAATTCACCCTCTTGAATAAGTCTTTTTTGGAATTCTTCAAAATTAATAATGAAAAGATACTCTACACCGATAGAGATAATTCCATTAAAAGAGAAGACGGCTGGCTCTCGAACGAAGAGGATGAGGCGGTAATTGCTAATAAGGTCACTCTTAAGAATATAGAAAGACGGGTTAAATTTGCCGATGGAACTAATGTATGGCTAAAAATAAATAAAGCACCTTTATATGATGGCGAAAATAACTTGACCGGAATAGTGGGTGTTATGGATGATATAACAGAGCGAGTGGAATATCAGGCATCATTAATTGAAGCGCAGAAGAAACTGGAGGAATTGAACAAGCAAAAAGATAAATTCTTCTCCATAATAGCGCACGATCTTAAAAGTCCGTTTAATGGTTTGCTGGGTCTATCAGGAATATTAGCTGATGAATATGAAAGCATTTCTGACGAAGAAAGAATCTCGTTTATAAAAAACATCCAGCTTTCTCTAAAAAATTTGTACGCGCTCATCGAAAATCTTCTCACCTGGGCGAGGGTTAATTTAAACAGGACCGAATTTGATCCTAAAGAGATTTATTTAAAAGAAATCGTGGGACTGGTTTTTGACGCCATGGGAAATAGTGCCTCAAACAAAAAAATATCCTTAATCTCTGAAGTGGATGAAAATCTGAAAGTTAAAGCCGATCCTAATATGATTGAGACGGTTATTCGTAATTTTGTTTCTAACGCAATCAAATTTACTTCGGCAGATGGAAGCGTGAAAGTCACTGCCGCAGAGGATGAGAATAATGTAAAGATCGAAATAGAGGATGACGGTGTTGGAATGAGCGAAAAGGTGATGAAAGGACTTTTCAAGATTGACGCGCATATAATTTCACCGGGGACTAATGATGAAAAAGGGACAGGATTGGGGCTGATAATATGCAAAGAATTTGTGGAAAAAC
>JAKAMT010000267.1 GCA_021812705.1 Bacteroidota bacterium
CCAACTGATTATACTTTATATCAGAATTATCCTAATCCGTTCAATCCAACTACAAAGATTAAATATTCTCTCCCGAAAAGTTCATTCGTTCAGCTGAAAATATTTGATCTTCTGGGAAATGAAATCACTTCTCTCGTTAAAGGAGAACAAACCGCGGGATATCATGAAGTTGAATTCAATGCTTCCAGCTTATCGAGCGGAATTTATTTCTACCGGCTTGAAGCGGGAGGGTTCTCTTTCAGTAAAAAACTAATCCTGATGAAGTAAGAGGTAAGAAGCTAGAGGCAAGAATAAATATGAAAATATAAACCCGCCGGATGGCGGGTTTTTTATTATCAATGAAAAAGATTTTTATATTATCAATTACCCGTTTATAAATTCGGAAACCGAATCAACTACAAATTTCAACTGCTCATCAGTCAATTCCGGATAGATAGGAAGCGCTATTGAATCTTTTGCTGCGGAATTTGCTACCGGATATTCGGAATCACTGCAGTTCAGATATTTAAAGCATTCCTGCCTGTGAAAAGGAACGGGATAATAGATTTCACAGCCGATCTCCTTTTTGCGGAGATAATCAATAACGGAATCCCTATTCTCTACTCTGATTATATATTGATTGTAGATGTGATGATTTTTAAATCCTGATTCTTTATAAACAGCTTTAGGAAGAAGAACTTTATTTTTAGAATCGAAAATTGTTCTGCCTGTTTCGGATGACAGTCCCGCAGCGATGAAATATTTAGTATATGTATCTGCATTTTCTCTTCTTTTTGCCGACCAGGAATCCAGATGCGGAAGTTTAACTCTCAGCACAGCCGCCTGAAGCGCATCCAAGCGGAAATTGCCTCCCATCATTTTATGATAATATTTCGGCTCCATACCATGCACGCGCTGGATACGCATCTTTTCTCCGAGTGCCGGATCATTTGTGGTGACAATTCCGCCGTCTCCGAATCCGCCCAAATTTTTGCTCGGGAAAAATGAGAAGCATCCTATATCGCCTATCGTTCCCACAAATCTGCCGTCTTTGTACTGTACACCTATTGCCTGCGCGCCGTCTTCCACAACTTTCAGATTATGTTTTTTTGCAATCGCCATGATGGCGTCCATATCCGCGCTCTGACCGTAAAGGTGAACGGGGATAATAACCTTTGTCCTGGAAGTGATCTTCGATTCAATTTTTTGCGGATCGATATTGAATGTAACCGGATCAGAATCAACGAACACAGGTACCGCGTTAAGCCGTGCAACCACGCCTGCGGTCGCAAAGAAAGAATATGTCGGCACTATAACTTCATCACCCGGCTGAATATCAAGCGCCATTAATGCCAAAAGAAGCGCGTCTGTACCGCTAGATACGCCGACGGATTTTTTGCAGCCCAAATAAGCGCAGATTTCCTCTTCAAGTTTTGCAACATCGGGACCCATTATAAAATACTGAGAATCAATAACGCGCTGAACGGCTTCATCAATTTCTTTTTTTAACGATTGATATTGAGGTTTGAGATCTAACAGTGGGACTTTCATACAATTTCGCCTTCTTAATTAATTAGTGAGTAGTAAAATTAATATAGATAAAAATTATTTTAAGGATGATTGGTTGATTGAGTTATGTAATCAACTCTCCATTCTTCACCGGATTTCAATCTTGCGACCAATCCTCTAATAAGTTTTATCAATCCATTCTCGAATTCATAAAGTTTAGAATCATACTCATTAAAATCATTCTCCGTTATCTGCCCGGCATTAAACAATGTGTACATCTGTGAATAATTTTCAGCCGAGGAGGCGAGAGAATATTCATAAAATCTTACTGTTTCTTTTAAACTTCGCCTGGAATATCCCTCAGCAATGTTACTCGACAACGAGAGAGCAGAATCCTCTATCTGAGCTTTGACTTTCAGAGGTATATTTCCATTCTTCATCAAATATTCGTGAATAAGGTGATATACCTCAACCGAATTTTTCCATATCTCTAATTTTCTGAATCCGCGATTAATATTTTTATTCTTATCAAGATATTCATTCTTCATATTAACCCCTCAAATTGAAGAATATATATTTTAAACAAATTCAATCATTCAGTCATTCACTCATTCAATCATTCAATCAACCAATCTTTCAATCATCCACTCACCCCACTCACCCAATCACTTCAGATACGACACCCACTTCCAATTTATATTTTTTATTCGACTTGTTGCAAAATGCATAACCGTCTTTACCGAAAATTAATTTTTGTCCCGCTTCGCTTAACCATCCAACAATTTTTGCAGGATTGCCTACAACCAGCGCGAAATCGGGCACATCCTTAGTTACTACTGCTCCGGCTCCTATGAACGCGAATCTGCCGATTGTGTGTCCGCATACGATTGTTGAATTAGCGCCGAGAGAAGCCCCTTCTTTCACAATCGTCTTGAGATAATATTTAGATCCCACCTGCGGATACTTGCTTCTCGGATCGATTATATTTGTAAAAACCATAGACGGGCCGCAGAATACATAATCTTCAAGTATAACGCCTTCGTAGACGGAAACGTTATTTTGTATCTTAACAAAATTTCCGATCACAACATTATTGCCGATGTTGACGTTTTGTCCCAGAACGCAGTTCTTACCGATTCTTGCTCCAGACTGAACATGGGAGAAATGCCAGATTTTTGT
>JAKAMT010000086.1 GCA_021812705.1 Bacteroidota bacterium
CTATGTCGCCGATTCCGGAACGAATGAGATAACAAAGATCGACACACTGGGAAATGTTCTTAAATTCATCGGCGGCTTCGGCTGGTCGGAATCGCAGTTCGACGATCCAACCGGAATCTACGCGACGACGTTAAATGTTTACGTTGCCGACAAGAACAATCACCGGATTCAGTTCTTCGACAAGGATTTAAACTTTCTTTCACAATTCTCGAATCAGAATTCAGCCGACGAGAAAACAGTTTTCCGGTATCCCGCAGGATCAGCCGTTTCAAATCAGGGAGACATATATATTTTAGATTCAGACAACAACCGGATCATGAAATTCAATTCGCAGGGAACTTACCAGTTATCGATCGGCAGTTATGACGCGGGTGAATTTGCTCTCCATTTTCCGAAACAATTTACGATAGCGGATTCCAGAATTTTCGTGATCGATGTAAACCGGCTATTAATCTTCGATCAGTTCGGAAACGGCGTAAAAATAATTCAGCTCGATTTCACTCCAAGAAATATAAATTCATTTCAAGGGGATATTTTTCTAACGGATCAAACGAGAGTGACGATTCTGAGAGAAGATAAGATAGAGCGGGGCAAATTTGCTTCACAAACTATTTCTCCCCAAACGGAAGTTGAAATAGTTGACGCATTGCAGTTCAATGAAAAGCTCTACGTACTCACGAAAGCCGCAGTGCTTGTCTATAATTTTATTTCGAACAATTGAGATCTATTAAATGGCTCTAAAATACAGAGCAATTCTCTTCCTTGTAATTCTTATCTGGTTCACAGGGATATTTACAGAATGGTTTATAAAATATGACGAGCATCTTCTTTTTGCCCTCCCCTTTTTGAAAAAATCATATTCTCTGGTTTGCCATCAGCAGCCGGCTAAACTGATTTTATTCGACGGAGGAGAAACCCTGACATGCGCCAGGTGCACAGGCATTTATGCGGGAGCGCTTATTTCCGCTTTTGTCTTTCTTTTCTCCTCAAAACTGAAACTGCCCGGAATAAAATTTCTTTTCATTCCCGTAATTTTCATGCTGGGGGACATATTTCTATATTCGGTTCATATTTATTCATATTCAAAAAACATAGCTTTTATCACCGGTCTGCTTTTAGGTTCAGCGGGATTTTTTTATCTTTACGCCGGATTGAAAAATTTAATAATTGAAATAAAAAACAGAGAGTGATTTGAAAAAATATATCTCCTCATTGGTAACAGGATTCGGGGCGGGAGTGCTGCAGATTGTGCCGTTCCTCCGAAGTTTTTCATGCTGCATGATAATTCCGCTTGCTTCGTTTTTTTCTCTTCTTCTTAACCAGATGGCAACAAAGAGCCGTGAAAAAATAAGCTCAAAGAATGCCCTCCTGTTCGGCGTGATGACCGGGTTGTATGCCGCTCTGTTCGGAACCATTTTTGAAATTTTTATAACTTTCATTACGAAACACAACGACATCATCGCCACGTTTCCGGAGCTTCAGAGGATGGTCGAAAACTTTCCCGTAAGCCCGGAAATTAAAACTGAGGTATTGAATATATTTCAGAATGTAAGAAATGAAATCCTGACTTATGGATTTTCCGTTCTCTACACATTCTCCGTGCTTATAAATAATTTAATAGTGGATACGATCTTCGGCGCTATCGGCGGATTGATAGGCGCGCAGGTAATCAACAACCGTCTGAACAACAGAATCAACTGAGAAAGCAAATGATAACAGCATTGATATTCACAGCGCATCTTATCTTTATGGCGGTTATATTCACAAAAAAATGGCAGGATGAATCTCTCTCCTCCGCATTCATAAATATCGCTCTCATCATTGTTCTATTCGCCGTGGGCTGGTCAATCTCGACTTCTGTGGTAAAAATATTTATAGACGAAAAAGGTTTTGGCATTCAATTCGATTCAGATGCAATTGCACTCACTCTGCTGGCAGTTGGCGAATATTTCTTTTATAAATTTTATTACGGCGACGAGAAAAAGGGGGAACTGAAATCTGATGGGAAAGAGAATTAAAAATCTGTTACGGGACTGAAAAATTAATCGTTAAATATTATCGGAATCCTCGTCCAAAGCATCGCTATCCTCCCCCGCCGCAACTTCATCACCCGCGGATGCCTCAATTAAATCTGCGATATCATTCAGAACAATATCCATCTCGAGAATAATTTTATTCAGAGCGCTTCTGAAATATGCATGCAGAAAAAGTATTACTATTCCCAGGATCAAGCCTGCTGCCGCAGGAAGAAGGGATTCATAAATTTTCAGATACAGTTCCCGGTTATCAATAATTACTTCTGCTTCGCGCAGTGAAACTAGTAATCTGATGGCGCCGGAAATCATGCCCAGAAATCCGATCATCGGAGCAGCGCCCGCAAGTGTTGAAAGAATCGGAAGCCTTTTTCCTAATTTCAGGTATTCCTGCTTCCGCGCAGTTTTTATAGCGCTTAATACCTTTCTTCCCCCGGTTTTATATTTTTTAAGTCCTCTGCGGATAATAATTGAGACGGGGGATTTTTCTTCAAGGCAGAAATCGATTGCGCCATCAATATTATTTTGCTTCAGGAAACCCCGGATCCTCAAGGAGAACGCAGGCACGTTGATTTTTGTTTTTTTGAAAAGAATAAATAGTTCTGCAGATATGACAATTGCGGCGAGTGCGCATGCAAGCAGAGCCCACGTCATTAATCCGCCCCTTGAAAACAGATCAATGAAATTCATAGAAGCCGGTTCTTTTTAAAAATTATTACTCTTCATAAAATCGTTGGTTTCTTTTTCAGAGCGGAAAGGACCTACGCGCACACGGAACCATTTGCCTCCCTTCTGAGGAAGGTTTGCTTCAATGATAAAAGCGTTAAATCCCAATCCGCGCAGGCGCTTCACTTCATCTTCCGCACGCGTTCTGCTTGGCCAGCTCGAGATCTGCAAGCTGTAATTTTTTCCGTCGTAAAATATCCGGTTGTTTATCTTTGTCTCGCCGGTTGAAGTCTGATACAAATCATTATTTTTATTTTCGGCGTTAGTCTTGTTCCCCTTTGCCGGCTGAGCCTTGGTAGTCTTTTTTGAATTATCAATTTTGGCAGATTCTTTTTTTATTGTCTCAAGAATCTGTTTATCGGTAGCATCTTTTATAGGCACGGGCGCGGTAGCAGTTCTTGGGAAATCATTCATCTCGTCAGAAACAGTCTCGCTGCTTAATTTTGAATTCTGCAGTCCCTGCTGAGATGAATTATCGGCCGTAGTCTGGCTGCCGGCAGCATTGTCGGCCGTGTTCTGTGTTTTTTGGGAAAGATCATTGTTCGGCGTTTTTTTATTGAAATAAAATATGGATGCTATAAGCAATACTATGAATAACGCCGTCCCGCCCGTGATAAAATAGAATTTCTTTGAGAGACCTTTTTTTATTTCCGCTTCAGGCTGATCTGCAGCAGTAGCCGGGCGGCCTGTAATTCTTGAAGAGGAAGTATCATTCATCAGCGTGATAGCCATCCGTTTTTCTTTTGCGCCGGGGCGTTCTTCTACAAATTCATATTTGGAGGGGGGGGCGGAAAATTCCAGAATAACTTTTTTAAGTGTATCTCTTTCGGAAGTGAATTCTTCCCGTCTCGATTCTCCGTTTTTTCTTTCCGGTTTTAAATCAGCGCCCCGGATCTCCCGTTCCAAAGTTTTTTCCAGTTGAGAGAAGAGATCCTTCTTAATTTTTTCATCATCCAGATAATCATCAACAAATTCGATCTCATTTTTCAGATCCGTCTCCTCCGCGGCCATCATCTCATATTTGGCATCCACCTCTTCCGAAGTTATACCGAACTCCTCGCGCAGTTCATCGCCCCAATTCCATTCAATCCGCTCCTCTTCTTTATCTATTAAGGACTCTTGCGGTATTTCATCATTCTCTTTTTCCTCTTCCAGAATATTTTCCGGCAGAGCTTCAGCTTCAAATTTCAAATCCTCCTCTGCAAAATTTTCTTTTGAAGATTCCACTTCATCACTCGTAATCTTGTGAAGTTCTTCAAAAGCGGAGAGAGCCGAATCTTCCGGAATATCCTCTGAATTTTCCCCGATCTGTTCCGATTCTTCCTTCAGAATTTTTTCTACCACTTCCTCTGCAGGCACTGTAGCGCTCTGATTCTCAATATCAGTTTCAGGAGCTTCTGTTTTTTCAGAGTCCGATGGAAGGTCATCCAAAAGCTGGGCTAATGTGAGAATTTCATCCGGCTTAGATGGAGTTTCAATACCCTCAGCCGTAAAATTTCCGGATTCGGCATCATTTGCTTCGTTTAATAAATTATCTGAAGGCTGGGATAAAGTTTCATTTTCTTCAAACGTTAGAGGAGGCGAAGTATCTTCCGGCAGAAGTTCCGGATAAAAATTTTCTTCTTCAATCTTGACCGGAGTTTCGTTTTTCTCCTGCTCAAAGGTTTCTTCCTCTTTCAATTCTGCGATTGCATCGCGGATAATTTCCGCTCCCTCATACGTATCCTCAGGGATTTCAGTATTCGGAGTTTCAATTTCATTTACGGCTGTCCCCGCCTCTTTAACCGGTTCAGGAGTAACTTCTTCACCCGTTCCGGAATCTTCGGGATTTTCTGCTTCCTCTTCTTCACCGAAATCTTCATCATCTGCCGGCATTACAAATTTTTCATTGCCGATTAGAGTATAATCCTCTTCATTCTCTTTTCTGACCGGATCAGAAAATTTTATTTCGGGTTCCGGGGGCGGATCATTTTTATTTTCTTTGTCGAAGCTGAAATCCAAAACTTCAAGAATGTTATCAGGTATTTTATCTGGAATTATCTCGCCGCTGAATTTTAAGTCGGAAGTAAGCTCATCCAATTGGGATCTCATTCTTTCCGGCGATTCGGATTCGTAAAATTCAGGCGAATTGTAGTAATCATCCCAGATATTAAAATTCGGTATTTGATCGGATTCGGTAAGAATCTCCTTCACCCTCTCCTCAATCGATTTTCTTATCATAGCGTAGGATGTTTCGGTATCCGGCATCTCGTCGCTCGTAAGCGGGAGGAGCGGCTTTCCGACTCCTATGCTGAAAATTGAGGAATCCGATTCCGAAGATGATTTTATTTTCTGCGAGGTGTCTATTGTCAGATAGAAATTTTTTACATCTTTTGTGAAGTCTTCCGAGAAGGGGGAAAAAATCAACGGACGCATCCCCTCTTTGTTCCAATCCGCTTTGAGCTGGAAATAGCCGATACGCGGGACTTTCAGCGTGAGCTGATCTAAAAGGATCTCCCCGATTTTTTCTATAAAAATCTCGAACGCCAATTCTCTTTGAGAAGAGGATACTCCCAGAATTTCAGCTATTTTCTTTTGCAGATCGGCTAGTTTCATTCATTAATCTAAAACATTGTTACCAACGGTATTCAATACCAAGCAGAAAGTCAAACGGTTTCTCCTGGTATTGCTTCCATACAAAATTAGCGCGATTAAAAATATTTTGAAAGTCTGCGGTCAATTTTAATCCATTTAAAATCTCGTAGCCCAGAGAGACGGAGAGATCGTTGTACCCGGGCAATTTATCTGTATTCAGAAGATCCGTATAGATTCCCTGTGCGGTTTTATATTTCAATTTTAGATCAATGCCGGCCGGAAAATTATATTCATAAGCAAAAGATGCATCAAGCGCAGGTTCGTATGGAACATAATTGCCCGCGGCATCTTTAACATTTCTTATATGAAGATCTGCAATGAAAGAACCGAAAGAGGAAGGGAGAAGAGTGAAATTGATTCCTCCGCTCAGGATTTCGGATTCCGGAAAGATAACTATATCAAATTTGCCGGCAGAAATCAGATCGCTGAAATAAAAGGCGTTGTTCAACCGCGCAAAACCGGCATTTAATGAAAATGAGAATAATTTTTCAAATTGATATGCGAGGGTTCCGTTCAAATCTATTTTATATTCAACAAAAACATTGTCAACCGTTCCCAGATTGAAGTAGAGATTCTTCTTCGCAAAATCCGAGAATGTAAAAAATTCCGAATGCGGATTAAATTCTGCAGAGGCGGTAAGTCCGTCCCCCATTTTATATTCTAAAGTGCCGAATGGGGAGTAGAAAGTTTTGGTTGCACCCGAGCCGAAATTAATTCCGGCTCTGATAATTAGAGTCCGGATAGGAGAAAATTGCACATATCCGTTCGATGAAAAATAATTATACGCATCAGTTCCGCTCAGGTTTTTAGAGAGAGACTGACCTATGAATTCTCCCTTTCCGCCGATTGTAAAATAATCCTGCTTAAAATCCAGCCCGCCGTTTAATCTTAACAAAGTTTCTTTTAAGCCCGTATCGTTAAAAGAACGGATTGCGCCCGACCCGCCCAATTCAAAACCGATCCATTTGTTGTATGAGCTTGCGATGGATGCGGCCAGAGATCCGCTGTTGGTTTCTCTCAGTTGATCGGGAAGCGCAGACGCAAAAAATCTGTAAGAATCTCTTTGATAATCAGCGTTAATTTTTATCTCCGAGCCGGGCAAAAAATCCGATTTTGTGCTTAAGAAAATATTGTTGTGCAGTGAAACGCCGGAACTGTTATAGCCGGCATTGGGTATATATTCCCTTATGTTGCTTCCCCACACTTTAGCGTTCGTTAAGAAATTTTGGTATGACTGACTAAAATTAAATTCTCCCGTCGGAAATGTGTAATTGCCCACCTGAATTTTCAATCTGCTGCTCAGCAGAACTCCGCTTAATTTCATGTCGGGAGTTTCGTCGACCGGTTCGGACGATACGAAGAGCGGGAGTTCTTCCGGAGAAAATTGCGGCGTAAAGAAATCTTTAGATAGTGTGGGAATAAAATCTGGTTTTCTTTTCTTGGCCGCCTGAACATTTACGCTTTGCTTTCCGGTTATCACAAAATCAGGCAGTTCGATATTCCCTTTTTCGGTTTGCGCAATTGCAAACGCGAACGGTATTAATAAAAGTGAAATTATTTTTTTCATAGCTGATTTAATTTTCTTTTGGCTTCGGCGGCATAATCTCCGGCAGGATGTTTTGCCAACACTGCACGGTACATTTCTCTCGCCTGTTTTTTATCGTTTAATTTGACGTAGCAGTCGCCCAGCTTTAATAATGATCTCGTGTACCATTCGTCGTAAGAAAAATATACGGAACGCACTCTTACCAATGCGCTGATTGCGTCTTCAATATTGTTCTGATTAAAAAGGATAACCCCGTAATAGTACTGGGCCTCGGCTCCGATGTCGTCGCTTCTTTTTTCACCTACATCTTTAAGCAAAGGAGCCGCGGCGCTTAAATTGTTCTGTGCCAGCAGCAATTTTCCCAATTCGACCTTGGCTTTAGCGGCAAAAATATTTCCTTCGTAGTAATTTATTATCTGTTCGAACAAAGAAGCGGCATCGCTGCTTTTTGAATCTTTAATGAGGTTAATCCCTTCCAGATAAAGCAGCTCCGGAACGCGGCTGCCGGCGGGGACTGCGTCAGATGTTTCCTTCAAAAGTTTTGCAGCAGAGGAATATTGTTTTTTGCCGGTATAAATGTTTGCGGTCTCTACTGCGGAAGAAATCCCGATATCCGACTTTTGAGCCCTGGCTCTGGCAGCTTCAAAATTATTCACCGCCTCCGTTTCATTTTTGAGGAAGAGATAGCATTTGCCGACCCAGTAATATGCATTCGGCACAAGCGGGCTCTCAGGAAAATCCGCTATAAATTCTTTATACACCTTTACCGCATCATCATACTTTTCCGTGCTGTAATAGAGATCTCCTTTTTTGAAAAAGAGCTGGTCGTTGTATTTTGATTTTGGATTGGCCGATATGAATCTGTCGATGAAACTTATTGCATTCGCAGGTTCATTCTTGGCCACGTAAGCATACTGAATTCCGTTCACAGCATCAAAAATGTACTGTGTGTTCGGGAATCCATCCAGCACCTTTGAATAAAATATGATTGAAGAATCATATTGAGCAAGATTGAAATAAGAATCTCCGATTGAATAATATACGATTGGTTTGAGGGACGATTTTGAAGAGCGGTGCAGCAGAGCGGAATAGCTGGATATGGCTTTTTCAAAATCATTTTTCTGGAAATATATCCATCCGATGACATACTGAGATTCATCCGCATATTTTGAATTGGGAAACTTTTCCTGAAGCAGTTTAAGAGCTTTAATTGCCTCTTCAGATTTTCCCGATTTGAACAGCGACTGTCCGTACTGATAATATGCAAGGTCATTATCCAGCGTAAAATTTTCTTTTGAGAAGAGGTCTTTATAAATCGAACTTGCCTTTTCAAAATTTTTATTGCCGAAATAACTGTCCGCCAGCCGCAGCCTCACTTCATTTATACCCGGATCATTCTTGTATTTTGAGGCATACTCGTTGAAATAATAAACGGCATTAGGAAAATCCTTAAGATTAAAGTAGGAATATGCTTTGCCAAGCACAGTCTGCCGTATTATCTCATCGCTTGAACTTTTAACGGAGTTGTAATTTTTCAATGCGGCTGTATATTGCCCCTGCAGAAAATACGATTCAGCCAGGTAAAAATTTATTTTATCCGTTTCAAAATTTCTGGTGTTCGCTTTCAAATTTTCGAGAATCGGCACTGCAGCATCGGGATGATTCAGATAAAATTCAGAGACGGCGAGTCCCAGAGATGCTCTGTTGTTAAGATCGGAGGATTTAGAAGTGAGTTTCAGGGCTTCCGAAAAATACTTTTTGGAATCCTCAAAAAGTTTTTTATTCAGACGGAGTTCTCCCAGCAGTGTGAATGCTTTGCCGCGAGTCTGTTTATCCGCAGAGATGGTGGCATTCAGAAGCGCTTTTTCCGCTTCAGCCGGATTTGTGTTCTCAAAATTCACGCTTCCAATTCCAAGCTGGGCTTTGGCAGAGAGCGGATGATCCGGATATTTTTTAAGGAATTCCCTGTAGATATCTCCCGCACCGTTTACATCTCCCATATACCGTTTTGCTTCGCCGCTCCAGAAAAGAGATTGAATGCTCAATGTATCGCTTCCATTCCTGGCAATTTCGCTGAATAATTTATACGATTCCCCGTAACTGCCCTGCTGGAAATTGATCCAGGCGAGACTGAAATTAATTTTATCCGTAAGCAGGGAATCTTTAGATTCCTTCTGCAGCTCTGTGTAAACGCGCAATGCATTTTTGTATTCCTTGAGGCGCGAATAGGAATCTGCAAGAAACAATCGGGAATCCGTAAGTTCCTTTCCGGAAAGTTTATTAATGAGCGGATCTGTAAGCTCCAGTACAGCATTATCATAATCTTTCAGGCTGAAGTAACAGACTCCTATTCTCAACTGCGATTTTGGGGCAAGCGGATCATCTTTATAATATGCAAGAAGCTCGTCATAATTTTTGACTGCATTCTTGAAGTCGTTCATTTTTTCGTGAGTGAGGCCCAGCGAATACAGGGTGTTGACAATAAATTCGTTCGTTTCTTTCTTTTCAACTGCAGTGTTAAAATTTTCTTCCGCATCGATAAATTTATTTTCGGCATAATAGTCTTTGCCTATCCAATAGCAAGCAGATCCGGAAAATAAAGTGCCGGGATACAGATTCATAAGGGAGAAGAGGCGCTCCCGGGATTTTCTATATTCTTCTTTTTTATAATAAATGATTCCCAGTTTATAGAAAGCCGTTTCGCGAAAATTCGAGAATCCTTCGCTTGATATAAGATTTTCAAATTCAATGGCAGCGCCGTCGAGCTGATCCAACTGATAGAGGCAATCAGCGCCGTAATATTTAGCGGCATCCAAATTTTTTGCGCCGTTATTATTTTCGGAAACAATTTCCTTAAACATTTTTCCTGCAATGCCGTAGTTCTGATTGTTGTAATAATTGAGCGCATCCAAAAATTTATCATTTGAATTTTGCGCGTAAATAAGAAACGGGACTGATAAAATCAGAAAAAAGATTTTTTTCATTAGCGTTATAATTTTATAAAACTGTTTAAAAATAGAATCAAGATCACTCCGGCCAAACCCGACAAAAAATTGACCGCGTCGTTATTAATTAACCGTAATCCTCTAAAATGATCGGTTCTTGTTCCGCAATGGACGGTGCGTTCAGTAATTTTCTCACATTTTGGGCATCTGTTCTGATTCTGGATAGTCGCACCTAAAATACTATCGATAAAACTCCCTGCAGCCCCCGCAAAAAGAATCAAACCGGCATACTGAAGATAAGAAATATCCGTCCATGCAATTCCTGAAATCGTTATTGCCAACCCTCCGAGGAGCGCGCCGGCGGTACCTACTGCAGATACTCCCCCGCTTGTTCCCTGCTCAACTTTTCTTCCATTCAAAATATTATACGTGGGAGTTTTTTTCCAGGTTCCAATTTCTGTAGCCCATGTATCTGCGCATGCGCCGGAAAGCGAGGCCAAATAGAGAAGATAAAACAGATGATCCGGATAAACCGCATTTAAAATTACGAGTACTCCGCCCAGTCCGCCGTTTGCCAGAACCTGCATGTGGTCTCTCACTCCGCTCTTTTCGAAAAAATTCTCCACTCCCAGATTTTTTCTCTTTCTGAATTTCGAAAGGAGACTAGAGAGGATAAAGAAAGTGAGTATCGGCACAGACCAGCTTATTCCTCCCAAGCCGAAGATCAAAGAAGCCAGGATGAATGTAGCTATGGAGCCGCTCAAAGTGAGAAATTTTACTTTATATGAGAGGTATGCGATCAATGAGGCTATTAAAATTGAGACTGCTATGCTTTGATTTATCTGATTCAGGGATAAACCGGACTTGTAGAGCTGATGCTGAACGAGCAATATTTGAAATTTTATCAACAGAATAATTCTGAATTAATTTGAAAAAATTTGCGGTTAATATATGTAAATGAGATTTTAACTTAAAGTGGAATTAATTAGTGTTAAAGTAAGAATGGAGAAGAGTGCGGAAGAGGGGACTTGAACCCCTACGCCCTAACGGGCACTACCCCCTCAAAGTAGCGTGTATACCAATTTCACCACTTCCGCAAAAATACGTGCCAAAAATATCAGAGTGAGGGTAAAAATGCAAGCACAGAGTGCGCAGTTTATAAAAATAATGTGACTATTGAGAGAAAAATATTATCAAAACGGTCAAAGATCAGATTTTAGTATTCATTCTCTGTTCTTTGGTCCCGGTCCTCTTCTCATAAGACTTTCTCTTACTTCTCTTCTGAAATCGCTTTCAAATACGAGAAGCTTTGCCATTTGCACCGGAGAAAAAAGATCGCTCAAAGATTTAAAAAAGTTTTCTCTCTCTACAGCTATATTCGACTCGAGTGCAAGAAGTTTTGATATCTGATCTTTATAAAACGAATCATTGCGCTGGCCGTCATTCTTGAAATGATTTTCAAGTTCTTTAATTATATTCTCGCGCTTATCGAGGATTTCCCTTATTTTTTTCTGGTTTTCATGCCGGCGCGAAAAAAAGCGGACGGCAGTTTCTTCATTCAGATTAAGAATTTCGATAAGCTTCATCTTTTCCCACTGCTCAATTCTCTGCATCGGCTTTCCGTTTTGCCCCATCATCGGTCTTTTCTGAGCCGGGCAAATTAACGAGGTAAACAGAATTAACGGGAGTATAAAAAATATTTTTTTCATTTTATCACCTG
>JAKAMT010000268.1 GCA_021812705.1 Bacteroidota bacterium
AACAGACGGCGCGCTCGGCCAGATGATGGAAAAAGTTCAGCTCCCTGAACAGGAACCGCGCTCGAATGAACTTTATGACTGGGCAACAACCGGCAAACCGAAAACACGCGAAAGAAATTTTATCACTTCTCTTCATATTCAGCCGGATAAAATGCAGGAGATCAATCTTCATCTTCAGAAAAAATATAAAGAAATTGAAAAAGCTGAAACACGTTTCGAAAAATTTGAATGCGACGATGCGGAATTTGTATTGGTAGCATTCGGACTGGTTGCACGCATCTGCCAGAAAGCTGCTCAGCTCGCGCGCGAAAAAGGAATTAAAGTCGGCGTCTTCAGACCAATCACCCTCTTCCCGTATCCTTTTGATGAATTGAGAGCATTATCATCCAGGATGAAGGGAATGCTTACGGTCGAAATGAACGCGGGACAGATGGTTGAAGATGTGCGCTTGGCAGTTAACGGAAAAATTCCTGTTGAATTTCTCGGAAGGATGGGAGGAATAGTCCCCACACCGGAAGAAATTCTACAGATGATAGAAGAAAAATTTGCAGGAGAATTGGTATGAACGAAAAAACAATGTTGGATGCTGAACTGGCAGTCGGTCAGGAAAATATCTGCACTAGTGAAAATTTAGTTTTTGAGAAGACAGAAACTCTTCTCGATACACCTATGCATTACTGCCCCGGCTGCGGGCACGGCGTTGCTCATAGATTGATTGCGGAAGTAATTGACGAACTCGGCATACAGGATAAAACAATCGGTGTCGCACCGGTCGGATGCTCTGTGTTCATGTATAATTATCTTAATGTCGATATGACGGAAGCACCACACGGAAGAGCTTCGGCATGCGCAACGGGAATCAAACGCGTTATGCCCGATAAATATGTCTTCAGCTATCAGGGAGACGGAGACCTTGCAGCAATCGGTACCGGTGAAACAATTCACACATGCAACCGCGGAGAAAATATTCTTATAGTTTTCATCAACAACGGAATCTACGGAATGACGGGCGGCCAGATGGCTCCTACTACATTGGTGGGAATGAAATCAACAACAACTCCGTTCGGCCGCGATGTTTCCATTATGGGTAACCCGCTTAAGATTACGGAACTGGTTGCGCAGCTGCCCGGCGTTTATTACTGCACACGCACCGCGGTTAATAATCCCGTGAACGTTCGCAAGGCGAAAAAAGCAATCATGAACGGATTTAAGTATCAGGAACTTAAAAAAGGTTTGAGCTTTGTTGAGATAGTTACAAACTGTCCTTCCAACTGGAAGATGACTCCCGTTGAATCGAATAAATGGCTCGAAGAAAATATGCTTCCGTTTTATCCGCTCGGCGATCTAAAGGTACCAAAAACAGAGAAGGGAGAATAACTATGCAGGAAGAAATGATCATTGCCGGATTTGGAGGACAGGGCGTTCTCTCGATGGGACAGATTTTATGCTACAGCGGCGTTATGGAGAATAAAGAGGTAAGCTGGATGCCATCATACGGACCTGAAATGAGAGGCGGCACAGCAAACTGTGTTGCAATCATCAGCGATAATAAAATAAGTTCCCCCATACTCACAAAGTTCGATACTGTCATCGCGCTCAATCAGCCGTCGCTGGATAAATTTGAAAGCGCCGTTAAACCGGGCGGACTTTTAATCTATGAAGCCAGCACAATCCTGAATCCGCCTACAAGAACGGATATAGATATTGTTGCAATAGAAGCTGCTAATGAAGCAACCAAACTGAAGAACACAAAAGTAATGAACATGATTGTTCTGGGTGCATTCCTCAAAAAGAAACCGATAATTAAACTGGATAATATTCTGGAAGGAATTAAAAAAGTTCTTCCGGAAAGATATCATCATCTTATTCCCTTGAATAAAGAAGCGCTTGAAAAGGGGATGGAGCTCGCTGCATAATCAAAAATAATATTTGACCTTCGAGGTTGTTCGTTCAATCTCGAAGTAAAAATCGGGGTTAATGTTTGATCGTTTTATCGTAGAGACTCGCCACGGCGAGTCTCTGTTATTTGTGTATAATCCTGGGGGTTTTATGACAAAATTTAAAAACACCTATCGAATTGAATCCACCCGTTTAAAAGATTGGGATTATTCAACCCCGTGGTGGTATTACGTAACAATCAATACCAAGAATCATGTCGACTCATTTGGAAGAATTGAAAATGGGAAGATGGTTTTGAATGAATTTGGAAAAATTGCCGAAGAAGAATGGTTTGCAACGAAGAAGCTTAGAAAGAATGTCGAATTGGATTATTATATCATTATGCCAAATCATATCCACGGAATAATAATTATAAACGGATCAGAGTTAGAAACACACCAGGTTGATGCACACCTGGCAGAGACACATCGGATTGATGCAAACCCAGTAGAGACGCACCCTGAAGAGATACACCGGATTGATGCAGGCCCAGTAGAGACGCACCGCGTGCGTCTCACAAAAGAAGAACAAAAACCAGACGCGTTCGACGCGTCTGTACGAATAATCAAAAATTGTTTAAGCGATATCATTCGTGGATTCAAATCAGCCGTCACAAAACGGATACACGAGATGGGATATCAGAATTTCTCCTGGCAGCCCCGATTTTATGATAGAATAATCCGTAATGAAAAAGAATTATACAACGTCAGAAATTATATTG
>JAKAMT010000087.1 GCA_021812705.1 Bacteroidota bacterium
ACCGAAACATTAACCTGCTTGTTGGTGGACACTTCTTTAACTGTTTTTTTAACAAACTCAAAATCAATCTCTTTTGAATTCAGTGAAGAGCTTGCCAGAAGCTTTATCAGACACCCTTCAAGCTCTCTGATGTTGGATGAGATGTTCTGAGCAATGTATTCTATAATCTCCCTGGAGAGATTTATTCCGTATACTTCGCTTTTATTTTTAAGAATGGCTACGCGCGTCTCAAAATCCGGCGGCTGGATATCTGCAGATAATCCCCAGGAAAAGCGGGAAATTAACCTTTCATTTAATCCCTTTAAGTCTTTAGGCGGCTTGTCGCTTGAAAGAATGACCTGTTTTCCGGATTGGTGCAGTGTGTTAAAAATTTGGAAAAACAGATCCTGCGTTTTTTCTTTGCCAACAAGAAATTGTATGTCGTCAATTATTAACGCATCCATGCTTTTATAAAAACCGGAAAATTCATTCAGCGTATTGCTCTGAATCGCCTCCACAAATTCAACAGTAAATGCGTCGCTAGAAATGTAAATAACGCGCTTGTCTGGAGACCGCTCAAGAATTTTATTTCCAATAGCGTGGATTAGATGCGTCTTTCCCAGCCCAACACCGCCGTAAATAAAAAGCGGATTGAAAGATGTTTGTCCGGGACTGTCGCCTACGGCCATTGCCGCAGCGCGGGCCAATTGATTTCCTTCCCCCTTTATAAAATTTTCAAAAGTGTAGCGGGGATTTAAATATGTTTCATAATCAAGCGGTTTGGTTTGAGCAGCAACGGGAACAGTGTTGTTCGTTGCCGGTTGTACGGGCTGTTCGTCAGAATTTTCTTTGTCTTCATAGATAACGTAAACAAGTTTCCCTTTTTCGCCCAGAACCTGCTTTACGGTTTTGTTAATAAGCGTGTTATAATGTTCCTCAATCCATTCCACAAAAAAATTATTAGGCACATAAATTTTTAAAATAGAATTTTCCAGTTCAAACGGACGTATGGGAAGAAACCACGTGTGATAAGTAATAAAAGGAACGTTTTCCTTTATAAGACCAAGACATTCTTTCCAGATATCCTTGGCGTTTCTTTCGGTTTGAGTGTTGCTTAAAATCTCTGCCGAGTTTTGCATTTTATCCACAATAAAGAAGATTATAAAAGAATCAAAAAGCTGTTATTTATTTAATAAAAACAGTCGCCGCCCGAAGAAATCAACAAATTGTTCACATTAATTGAGGTCTGTAATTTGTTTTAATGTAAGCGTTTCCGGGGAGTTTCGTTTTAAGATAAACAACAACAAAGCAAATTATATTAAAACCAGAACACTTAATTTATTCGTGGAACGTTCCACAAAAACAAGTTATCAACAAATTATGAACACACTGATTTTCCCTTATTGAGGGAGGGTGAAAATATGTTTTGAAACGATTCTGTGCAAATTATTTCTTCATTTTAAAAATTTTTTTTCGTGGCGCCGTCGGCTTTGATCAGTTGATAAGTAAAGCTAATTTTGTGCCTGAAAAAAAGATCAAGCAAGAACTTTATCAGGGATATAAATGAAAAATATTTTGATTGTTTTTACCGGCGGTACATTTTCGATGCGGATAGATGAAAAAACAAAATCAGCCGTTCCTTTTTTTAACGGCGAAGAACTTGTTCAAATGATGCCTCAGGCGTCACAACTTGCAAATTTATCCGTATTCGAATTCGGCAACTACCCGGGACCCCATATGACGCCGGAATTGATGCTTCATTTATCTAAAAAGGTGAATGAATTTGCTAAACGGACAGACGTGGACGGAATTATTGTAACTCACGGAACCGATACGCTCGAAGAAACCGCATACTTTTTGGATCTGACGATTCAAACAGATAAGCCGATAGTTGTGATTGGTGCAATGAAAACAAGCAGCGAACCGGATTGGGACGGTCCTAAAAATTTAGTAGACGCTATTCATATATGCAATAATCCGAACAGTAAAAATATAGGCGTGCTGGTCTGCCTCAATGGAGAAATAAATGCCGCCAGCGAAGTTACAAAGACACACACCGAGGATGTTGAAACTTTCAGGAGTCTGGATTTTGGATCGCTTGGATTTGTAGACAGAGGCAAAGTTGTTTATAACCGCCTTCCCAGAAAACTTGAAATAATAGAAACAACAAAAATTAATTCGAATGTTGACCTGATTAAAGTTTATGCGGGAATGGACGATAAATTTTTTCGCTATTCCGCAGAGAGCGGCGCTGAAGGCCTGGTAGTGGAGGCAATGGGAGTGGGAAATGTTCCTCCGGCTGTGTTCGAAGGAATTAAATTTGTTGTCCGGAAAAATATTCCCGTTGTGCTTGTTTCCCGCTGCCCCGCGGGAGAAACTCTTGGCATTTACGGCTATCCCGGCGCGGGTAAATGGCTGAAAGAGCTGGGAGTTATATTCACGGATTTTCTGAACGGCCAAAAAGCCAGAATTAAAATGATGATCTGCCTTGGAAAAACGGCGGACCGGAAAGAATTGGAAAAATTATTTAGCTGATATGATAAAGAAGATAGATAAAAATATTATTTCTCGCTGGATTGGTTCTATCATCTCTTTTCCTATCGCCTTCTTTTATCTTTTTAACAGAGGGAAATTTACATTTATAGATTATTTGAATCTTCTTATTCACGAAGGGGGACACGGAATCTTCATGGTTTTTGGAAGATTTGTTTATTTTTTGGGCGGCTCCCTTATGCAGTTGATAATCCCGGGTATGTTTGTTGTTTATTATATGTTAAAGAAAAAAGTAATCGCCTCTCAATTCTTTCTTTTATGGCTCGGAGAAAATTTTCTGAATATCAGTGTGTATGCATCAGATGCCCGAACGCAAAAACTTCCGCTTATTGGAGGAAAAAAAGTTATACACGACTGGAATTGGATCCTGTCTCGGGCGGGACTTTTGGATTATGATTCTTTGATAGGAAATATGTTTTATTTTGTCGGTGCCGCAGTTTTTCTTGCAGCCCTGCTGCTTCCCTTAATTCTCTCCGAAGACAATGAGCGGAACATAGACCTCAAACTCGATTAATTCCCGCGGCAGGCCCGGACTGCCCCGTTCATTCTTTACCGGCAAATCAAAAGCAACCTTAAAGCATTCATTTTTGATTTATGCTTTGCTGATGCCTCTGCCATGACATCATTCTTCGCAAGTGAAATCTGTCGCTATAGTTTCTGTTATTGTTCACAAGCGCAAGATAATAACTAATTACTTTCTGATAATCGGCCGCGTGCATATTAACCACTGCTCCCAGATAAAGAAACTCTTCCCCGTTTATTTGATAAGCGAGATCGGGAGAGGCATTCAAAGCAGTTTCGGCTTTAGAAAACAGATCAGCCGCGGAAACATACTCGCTATTGAGTAAAAATGCGGAGGTAAGCTGCAGATACACCTTTAGTTTTGAAAGCTGATCCGGATTTGTGGTTTTCAAAAAAGCATCCGCCTCTTTATTAATAGAAAATAGTTTCAAAAATGTGGTTGCGTTTGTTTTTTCAAGTATCAAAGCATTGCCGAGGTCTTTTGCAGACCGGGCGGAATCCGGAAACAGTGCGGTTAATTTTACAAAAAGAGGGGAGCGGTAATTCATGGAAGAAATGTTTTCAACGGATTTGGCAAAAAGATAATTCGAATTGTAATCATCCGGATATAATTCCTTTAAATAACTTGATAAGCCGTACGCATAACGGCCGTTCGCATTTGTTTTTAGAAAATATTCGACCGCTGAGATCAATGAGCTTTTGCCGGGAGGAGAAATTTTTACAAGTTCCTTGACTAAAAGCCCGCCGGATGCTGTATCAAATTTTTCGTCGAAAGGATATATGTAGCTGGAGGGTTTGCCGATGTAAAATGATTTCGGCGCAAGAAATTCAAGCCTTGGATGAAGTTCTGAGTTTATAGGATTGTCGTTCGACATCAGATAAAAACCGCGCGGAGAAACATTCTGACACGAAAGAAATGTAAAGAGATTTTGAATTCCGATCCTCTCGAAATCAGCCTTAACTAAAGAAGAGGAAAATTTACTTTCTAAAAGATGCGCATTGAAGCGAATCTCTTTTTTTGAACCGACCAAAATTATGTCATTCCCCACCGAGCTCCATAATTGCGCATACGGAAAGACGGACGAAAATGTGTTCAAGACAAGCTTTA
Source organism: Bacteroidota bacterium (assembly GCA_021812705.1). Lineage (GTDB taxonomy): Bacteria > Bacteroidota > Ignavibacteria > Ignavibacteriales > Melioribacteraceae > Fen-1258. The sequence goes on from JAKAMT010000087.1 coordinate 4,163, forward strand.
CCACATCGTCTTCGGCGGCGTACAGATGAAACCACTGCACCATAATTCCGTCGGGGCTCAAAGACTCGGAGCATTTTTCAAAATATTCTTTTGAAAAGAGATTGCCTATTCCGGCTATCCACGGATTGGACGGCTCGGAAATTATTACATCATATTTTTCTTTTGAAAGTTTTAAAAGCGTAAGCGCATCCTCATTAATAAGTTTAAGGCGCGGGTCGTTAAGACAATCCCGGTTTTCCTTTCTGAAAAACCGCGAAGCTTCTATTACCCCTTTCGAAATTTCCGCACAGGTTATTTTTTTGACAGGATGGGTCAACACAGATCCTATTGTAGTTCCGCTTCCGAATCCTACAACAAAAACATTTTGCGGATTTTTGTGAAGCATCATCGGAATTTGTGCAAGAAGAACCTGGGTCGGCATATCAAAATATGAACTAGCGTCCGGCTTCCCGTCTATGATTAAACGCTTTCTGTCGGGATTGGAATTTTCCTGCGAAACAGCCACCGTGGACCCGATTCCCTCTTTGTAAAAAAGAATGGATTCCTCTCCCTGATTTTTTGAAAATTCTTCAAAGGATGACGGCGGCGCAGAATTTAAAGAACGGAAGATGCCTTTGATAAGAACAGATTTGTTCCACCCCGTAAAAGAAATTAAATATAAAACCGAAGCGGAGATAATAAAGACCGAAAAAATAATTTTTGAACGGATTGAATATAAATTGTAGCTCCAGAGAATCAGAAGCGCCGCGGTAAGATTAAGCGCTATTCCGATTTCGAACGAAACCTTGATTCCGAAATTGGGTATAAAAACCAGTCCCGCCAACACAGTCCCGGCCACAGTTCCAACGGTATTAACTGAAAAAATTCTTCCAACAGAAAAACCGATTTTTCTGTTTGATGCAGAAAATATTTCCGACGCAAGGGGGAGAGACATTCCCATAAACAGGGTCGGCACCGCAATTATCATAAATGTTAAAACAAATTCCGATAAAAGAAATAAAGAGAAGGCTTCGGGAGTTCTAGAAAGCAGAGCCGAGATTTTCCAGAAATAGTAAGGCAGGCGTTCATAAAATAGAAGCGCAAGCATTGTAGAAAAGCCTATCGCACCCTGTGAGAATGCAAGCAGTTTTATATAATTATATCTTTTAAAATAATTTTGGGAGACAATGAAACTTCCGAGAGTAATTCCGCCTATGAAGGCGAGCAGCATTATAGAAAAAGCGTAAGTGGAAGAGCCAAAAAAATTTATCAAAAGCCTCACCCAAACCATTTCGTAAATCAGCGCGGACATTCCTGATAATCCCGCTACGGCCACAATAATTTTCATTAATCTATCTGTTGTCTCCAGCTTTTCTTCCGCGCCTGTTTCCGGGCTGTAATTATATTCCGCTTCGGCCGCGACATTTTTATTTCTGAATGAAATTATAAAACCGGTGATCCCCGCTGCAACGTTCAAGCCGGCGGTTGCGTAGACGGTTGCCGGCAAGCCGAACTCTTTTATCAAAATAAAACCGGCGAAAATGATTCCAACAAAAGCTCCGAATGAATTGAGAAAGTATAAAATTGCAACTTCTCTGCGCGCGTTTTGAATTTTTTCCACAAAAAATTTGCTCAGTACCGGAAGCGTGCCTCCCATAGCCGTTGCCGGAACAACAAGCAGCAGCGCGGCAATTATAAAACGGGAAGCGTTAAATAGAATATTTTTTGAATCCGGATTTAGCGCAGGCGCATATTGAAGAAATATATTTTCAAAGAAGCCACTAAGAAAAGGATAGGCAAAACAGTATATGCCGATAAAGATTTCCAACACGGAATAGACCAGTACGGGATTAGAAAACGAATCCGCTCTCTTGCCGAAAATAAAATTACCCAGAGCCAACCCTCCCAAAAATGCAGCAAGCACCGTTGTCTGCGCATAAGTTGTGTTCCCAAGAAAAAGACTTAAGTACTTGAACCAGACTATCTGATATATTAATCCGGCTATGCCGCTTATTATAAAAAGAAGGTAAACTATAATTTTTAGGTTTTGTTTTTGAAGATTCATTCGGATTCCGTTAAATGTTGAGATGAATCAGTTCAATAAATTATGTCAGGCCTTTTCGAGGGTGAAAAAATATTCTTCAATGTATAAAAATAAGCTGCACGATTATGAATATGGGAAGCAGAATGACAAGAGAAAATTTAAAAAGATAAGCAAAGAAATCGGGCATCCTAATGTTGTTCTCTTCCGCAACGGCTTTTACCATAAAGTTAGGACCGTTTCCAATGTACGTCATAGAGCCGAAAAATACCGCCCCGACAGAAATTGCTTTTAAAATAGCTTCCGGAATTCCGGCGGCGAGTTGACCGGACTGAATTCCCAGCCCGGATGCAAGCGAATGAAATGTTACAGCGGTTGGAGTGTTGTCTAAAAAACTGCTTAGCAATCCCGAGAAATAATAAAATTGGTAAGGCGCAGTAACGCCGAGAGATTTAGCGTTCTGTTCTAAATAAAGCAGACACGGTACCATTGTAATAAAAATGCCAAGGAAAAGATAACCGACTTCTCTAATCGGTTCCCAGGTAAAATTGTTAGAGTCTCGCGTCAATTTTGTGGTGAACAGAAGAGAGAGCAGCGCCATGGAAACAACGGCGGCTTCTCTAATGAAAGCGAAATAATGATTGAGCTTCAGGAAAGGAAGATATTGCTCATTTAAAAAAGCAATTGAGACAACCACACCAAAAAGCCAGAGAAAATTTAATTTTCCCGCGATGCGAATCGGCTTGATTACGCTCCGGTCGGTGGCAATTGAACTCTTATCCTCTTTCTTGTAATAATAAGTGTCGATCAAAAAAAATGTAACCAGCAAAAACAAATTTGTTACAAACCACTCCGGAGCGAGGTTAAAGAACCAGGTGAAAGCAGCGCCCCGGAGATACATCATAAAAAGCGGAGGGTCTCCGAGTGGCGTTAACAATCCTCCGCAGTTTGCAACTATTGCAATGAAAAATAAAATGGTGTGGACTTTATATCTTCTCTCTTTGTTTGTGTGTATTAGCGCCCGTATTAAAAGCATTGCCGCGCCGGTTGTGCCCATAAATGAAGCCAGCGCCGCTCCTATCGCGAGAAAGCTTGTGTTTATTGCCGGCCTTGCTTCAATGTCTCCGTCCAAAAAGATTCCCCCGGTTATCGTGAAAAGCGAACCCAGGAGAATTATGAATGGCAGATAATCAAAAACAATTGTCTCAAATAATTTTTCGCTCAGACCGGATAGAAGCAGATAAATAATAACAGGAACACTCAGTAGAAGAGAAACAAACAGCTTGTTGATGTTCTTCTCCCAAAGCCGGTTCATCAGAAGAGGAAAAAGCGCGATCGACAGCAGCAGCATGACAAAAGGAAACATCGATACGAGCGGTATCTGAACGGAGTAGTGTTCCATAGCGGAATCCAAATTAGTATATATATAAAGAATATTTATTCATCATTGAACCCCTTTCTAAAATTAAAAAACGTGAAACAGAAAGGGGTCTTAACTGCAAAAATTATTTTTTCAAAAGATCTCTTATTTGAGTCAGAAGAAGAACTTCATCGCTCTGTTTCGGAGGAGCCGAGGGCTTCTCTTCTTCTTTCTTTTTTAAACGGTTCATCCCTTTTACCATCATAAAAATGGAAAAGGCAACAATCAAAAAGTTGATTACCGTGTTTATGAATTTGCCGTAAAGAATTTCAACCGGCTTGACTGAGTTCAGGGGACTTGTAATTTTAACTGACAGGCTGCTGAAATCGATTCCGCCTATTAAAGCGCCTATAGGAGGCATTATTACGTCATTCACCAAAGAGGTTACTATTGTTCCGAACGATGCACCGATGATAATACCTACTGCCATATCGAGCACATTTCCCTTCATAGCGAAAGCTTTAAATTCGTCTAACAGTTTCATAGCACGGCTCCTTTTTGAAAGTTTTACGTTAATTGTTTCAGATCGCTTTTCTATTTATCCTGCTCTAAGATATTTAAATATTTTTTATATGTAAACAGCCTGTTCCGTTTCTGTCCGGTAATCTCCTCAATAATATTCTCATCCAAAAACTTTGCAATTATTGTATTGGCGTTCTGCTTGTTAAAACCAAGCTCTTTTGTAACAAAGGGGAGAGATATTACGGGCCTTTTTAAAAGCAAATTTAAAAATTTTAATACGGAAGCCGAGGCAAATTCCTTTTCCGTTATAATTTTATAATGCTCTTCTCTCATCGAAAAAATATTTTTAATGATGAGAAGTGTTTCCTCTGAGGAATCGCAAATTGTGCGAAGATAAAATTTTATCCACCGCTCCGGATTGTCGCCCCGCTTTAAATCGTTCAGCAGTTCGGTGTATTCAATTTTCTTCTTGAGCAGTTGACCGGAAAGCTGCAGAACGGGAAACGGCAATTGCTTTTTCCAGAGCAAAAGAAGCTGGGCGAGAATTCTAGCTGTAGCGCCTGAGTTTTCTTTAAATGGATCCAGCAGATCAAATCGCGCGTGAATAATAGCCGCTCTGACTGCGTTGGGATATGAAATGTTTGCGGAAATTTCTTTTCGCAGATCATCCATCTGCGGAAGCGTTTCATCCTCCGGGATCGCTCTTGTTGATCCGGGAGAAATGTTTTTATTTAATTCGTCGTGAATTGATCTGATAATATGAACGGAATCGGAAACGTTACGAATCAGTTTTTGGCCGAGCAAAAGCGCGTCCGCATAATTTAAAATCACCCGATGATTCTTTCCGCTCTCTCCGATTAAATCTTTATAAAAATCGTTTACCGGAAAATCCGGCTGGCTTATTAAAATGCTTTTTTGCGCTTCTCTGTAAATTAAAAATGTAATTATGGGATCGGATTCTTTTAATAAAGCAAGCGACCCGCTTAGCATTTGTAGCCGCTTTTCGGATTCGTTTATTAAACCAAACAGCTCAGAATCGAAGTGTATTTTATTCTCAATTAAGTTGTTTTTGTTCATAATAGTCAAAAATATTTGACTAATGATCGTTAATAATAATAGCAAAGTCAATCATTATTTACTAAAAGACCGCAAGGGAGCAACATGGTAATAAAATTTTGATTAGTTGGGGATCTGTCGGTTAGAAAAGAGAATCAGCTTAGGAGATCTTCATCCCGATAAAGGAGTAAAATAGCGGCTTGAGAGACAATGACAAATTTTTCTTTCTCTACTTCAACCTCAATAGCGTCTTTTCTTAAAAAGACAGCAAAATCGCCCGCCTTCGCCTGTAAAGGAATATATTTTGTTGATTTCGAATCGCGCCATGGCTCGTCGTCGTCTGTCGGCATTCCTATCGGGTAGCCGGGGCCGACTTTTATAACGTATCCTCCCTGAACTTTTTCCTTCTCCTGAACGCCGGGAGGAAGATAGAGACCGCTGTTGGTCTTATTTATATTTTCTTCGGGACGGATAAGAATGCGGTCGCCCACGATTATTATTTTTTCTGTGTTGATCAAATTTATTTTCCTCGCTGAATCAAAAATAGCAAATGAAAAAATTATCATCAAATGGTTATCTTTGAAATAAAAAAATCAGAATGAACAATTACTGGAATACACACTGGGACAACCGGTATTCAACCGACGAATATGTTTTTGGAAAAGAGCCGAATCAATTTTTCAAAAAAGAAGTTGCTAAAATAGCTCCGGGCAGGATTTTGTTGCCCGGGGAGGGGGAAGGAAGAAATGCAATCTATGCCGCCGGTCTGGGCTGGGCCGTTGACGCATTTGATTTTTCGTCCGAAGGAAAAAGAAAAGCCGAAAAGCTTGCCGCGGAATCTAAAGTGAATATAAATTACTCCATTTCAGATTTTGCGGAATACATGCCTCGGGAAAATTATTACGATGCAGTGGGAATTTTTTATCTGCACATTGAAGAAGAGTTGAGAAGCAGGCTTTTCGGCAGACTCATCAAATCTCTAAAACCCTCCGGAAAAATTATTTTTGAATGTTTTGAGAAAGAACAGATCGGATATTCATCAGGCGGACCGAGTGAGGAATCTCTTTTGTATTCACTCGAGGATGTTGTTAATGAATTCATAGATCTCGATTTTGAAAAATTCTCGAAAGAAAAAATTTACCTGAACGAAGGATCCGGCCACGTGGGAGAAGGTATCGTCGTGCAGTTTGTAGGATCCCGCAAATAATCCCCTCAAAAGAGACAAAAACCAATTGTGGAAACTATGGAAACTAATGCTTGACTTTTAAGTTTCCGTTCGCTATGTTGGAAACTGAAAAAACAAAAATAGTTTTCTCGGGAGCCGGCATGGAAGAAAATGAAAAAATACTTGAGGCCATTGAAGAAAAATTTTTTAAAGAAGGCTTTTACAAAACCACGATGGATGATCTTGCGTCAGACCTGAAAATGAGCAAGAAAACTATCTATAAATTCTTTCCTTCAAAGAATGATTTGGTTAAGGCAATCGCACTCCGATTTACTGAAAAAATGAGGAAAAAAATTGTCCCGCTCCTGGAAAGCAATAAGAACGCGGTTGAAAAACTGGCGGCATTAATCGAACTGCTTGGCCATACCGCCGGAAGAATCGGAGACAGAATGTTCGGGGAGCTGAAAGACCATTTTCCCGAAGTGTGGAAAAAAGTCGATGCCTTCAGAACAGAAATGATGTTCGGAAATATTACGAAGGTCATAGATCAGGGGAAAAAAGAAAAACTTTTTCTGGACTACCCGACGCCTATCATCATGAATATTCTCGTCAACTCCGTAAGGTCTACCGTAAACCCGGAATTCGTTATCAACAACAATTTTTCAATGATGACCGCGGCGGATACTACATTTAAAATAGTTATCGGCGGAATTCTTACCGAAAAAGGAAAAATATTATTTAACAAAATTCAGCAGAATAAATCATGAAGAAAATATTTTTAACAGCGGCCGCTCTGATCGCATCTTTCTCCGTTCATGCGCAAAATACGGTTAATCTGGAAACGTGCTATCAGAAGGCGAGGGAAAATTATCCCCTCATAAAACAGAAAAATTATATAGCGGAGAGCAGAGACTATAATGTGAGCAATGTGTGGAAAAATTATTTTCCGCAGATAACGGTTACCGGACAGGCAACGTACCAGTCGGACGTGACTTCTCTTCCCGTCTCTCTGCCGGGAATAAAAATAGAAGCTCTTACAAAAGACCAGTATAAAGCCGTTGCGGATGTTTCGCAGGTGGTTTATGACGGCGGCGTGATGAGCGCACAGGCGGGAATTCAAAAAGCATCCGCAGAGATAGACGATCAGAAAATAGAGATCGAACTGTTAAAAGTAAAAGATAGGATTAATCAGATCTATTTCGGAATACTTTTGCTTGACAGGCAGATCGCTCAAACGAAACTTAT
>JAKAMT010000269.1 GCA_021812705.1 Bacteroidota bacterium
CGCCTTTGATAGCTATGGCCAAAGGTGAGAATAAATTTGAAGAATGCGGAAATATTCTCAATCACTCTCTCATAATTAATCTGATTTTTTCTTTCATTCTTATGATCGGTCTTTTCGGATTCTCTTTCATTATCCCGTACCTGAATCAGCCGAAAGATGTTGCCGATTTGGCCGTCCCGTACTTAAATGTTCTTACAATTTCAGTAATTCCGTTTTTAATTTTCCAGACCTACAGACAATTCCTCGAAGGCTTGTCCATTCCTAATCCGCCGATGATTATTGCGCTGCTCGCAAATTTTTTAAACGCATTCCTGAACTGGATTTTTATCTACGGCAACTTCGGCTTTCCGGCGTGGGGCTTATACGGCGCAGGAGTTTCTACTACTTTAACGCGCTGGGTTATGGCATTCTCCCTTCTTCTATTTGCACTCAATTATGAAAGAGTAAAAAAATACACACCTGGAATCAGGGTCGGTGAATACAGCAGGCATCTGGTAAAAAAAATATTGCAGATAGGTATACCGAGCGGCCTTCAGTATTTTTTAGAAGTCGCCTCTTTCTCATTCGCCGCGGTGATGATAGGCTGGCTTGGAAAAACTTCGTTGGCAGCGCATCAGATTGCGCTTAATCTCGCTTCGGTCACATATATGATCATACTCGGCATCTCCTCAGCCGGAACAATTCGGGTCGGAGAATCTTTAGGACGCAGAAGCACGGTTCAGATCCGAAGAGCGGGCTTCAGCGCCATAGGGCTTGCGGCGGGCTTGATGTTCTGCTTCGGCATCTGCTTTATTATATTCAGAAAATTTTTTCCAACTTTATACATCAGCGATCCGGAAGTGATTTCCACCGCATCTCAACTATTAATTATCGCCGCACTGTTTCAGATTTTCGACGGCCTTCAGGCGAGCGGAATTGCTGTTCTTCGCGGATTGGCAGATACAAAAATTCCTCTTCTCGTTTCGTTCGCTTCATACTGGCTTATCGGCATTCCCATCAGCCTGCTGCTCGGATTTTATTTTAATCTCGGAATCAACGGTATATGGGTGGGATTGCTTTTAGGGTTAGCCTCGCTTGGAATTTCCATGCTTGTCAGATTCAACAGCAAGAGCAGATCTGTTTATGGAAGTAACTAATCAGGTGCAACATTCTTCTACTTTGAAAGAATGGTCCTATCTGATTGTCCTCTGCTTAAAAGAGAAAAAAAATTATCGCTATATTTGTCCCCTAAAATTTATTAAGTGTAAAGAAAGAAGAATTGATGAGCCGTTCAGCGCCGTTTTTAGTAGTTGTTGCAGCTTCACTTTGGGGAATCGACGGAATAGTTTTAAGACCCGCGCTTTACAGCCTCCCCGTTCCGCTGGTTGTACTGATTGAAAGTTCCATCGTTGCGCTTTTTCTATCACCTATATTCATAAAAAAATTCGATAAGCTTAAATTGCTGGAACGCAAGGATTGGCTTGCATTTTTCGGAGTAGCGTTATTCGGAGGCGCCGTTGGTACAATGGCAATTACGAAGGCGCTCTTCTATGTGAACTTTGTAAATCTTTCGGTTGTAATTCTGATTCAAAAACTGCAGCCTGTCTTCGCACTTATTTTTTCGGGGATAATTTTGAAAGAGCGTCTGCCCAAAATATTTTTTCTCTGGGCATCCCTTGCAGTGTTAGGAGCGTACATTATGACGTTCGGATTTTCTGCACCAAAATTTTATACCGGAGACAAAACTTTAATAGCCGCGCTTCTTTCACTCATTGCAGCGATCAGTTTCAGCTCGTCGACGGTTTTCAGCAAGCGCGCTCTGCGCAATGTGGGTTTCGAAATGGGCACATATCTCCGCTTCCTTCTATCCGCATTCATTATGCTTGTGCTGGCAATTTCAACGGGAAGTCTCGGTGCTATTACAGAAGTATCTTCAACTCAGTGGCTTGTATTTTTTCTTATCGCGTTTACGACCGGCGGCGCGGCAATCTTTCTCTATTATTACGGTTTGAAAAAAATAACCGCTTCCGTTGCAACGATTTGTGAATTGGCTTTTCCTATGACTGCGGTAGTCCTGGAATATTTTCTTCACGGAAATATTTTAAGTGCGGTTCAGTGGATAGGAGTAGCCCTTCTTCTATTCAGCATAGTAAAGGTTACCGGCATAAGCTTTTCCGATCTTAGCCGTCAGAAAAAATAATTCTATTTTTTATCCAAAGCCTCTATCGCTATTTTCCAACCGGATCCCTCCTTCTTATAAATGCGGAGATAATTGCATGTCACATTTATATTCCCCGATGAATCCGACCCTTCAAATTTTCCGTATGTAAATCCCAGATCGGCCGATGAAGAAATTTTTCCCCCTTCAAATGCAAAATTCATACTGCCTGATTCTCCTTCAAGGAAACTCATTATATTTTTCGTCCCGATTATGGGGAGATACCTGTTCCGCAATATTTTTGTCCCCGCGGAAATATATTTTTTATACGCTTCCATCACTCCCTTATTTTTCACCGCATTGTTGAATTCTTTTTCAGCGGCAATCAGCTCATCAACACCAAGGTTTGATTTTTTGAATTGGCGTACGGCCGTTTTTTTATCAGGCTCAGAATATTTCAGTCCCTCCGCTTTTTCTTCCGGTGTGCTGTTCGAATTTC
>JAKAMT010000270.1 GCA_021812705.1 Bacteroidota bacterium
TCATAACCGTTTTTGAATCCGTAGCCTGCATCACCGCTGATTACGGGTTTATCAAGATGTGCGATCAGATCTTTCTGTATTGCCGCGCTGTTTTTATAATCGGCGGCTATTTTTATCTCGTTTCTGTTTTTAAATGCGGCTGCTTCCAGCGAGTCCTGATTAAGAGGAGATCGTGGCAGAGAAAAATCTCCTGCAATCTTAAGCTCATTCTTCCTGTCCATATTGATAAGCTCTTTAAGAACAATTTCCTGTTTGTATTTTTCATTTTTTAAATCGGCCTGCTCATTCTGGATTTCAATCATCCTGGTCTTGGTGCTCAGCACATCATAATCTGTAGCAGTGCCGTTCTTAATTTTCAATTCAATTGTTCTAAGGTGTTCTTTTAAAGAAGCTAATTGAGTATCCTTGACCGCGATGCTGTTTTCCAGAAAAAGAATCGAGTAAAATGATCTTACGGCCTGCGCGGATAATTCGTTCTTTATCAATTGCCGGCTGTCTTCAATAGAACTTGTTTGAGAACTTACCAGGTCAGTCTGCAGATCTCTTTTTCCAAAGTCGTATAATGTCTGGTGAATGTAAATTCCCATATTGTAATTATTGGCAGGAGCGAGTTCTAAATTCTGTCCTCCAAAACTGAATGCCGGGATTGGGCCGATTAGCGTATATGAAGCCTCTGCCCCAACAGTAGGCAGATAAAAACTTTTCTGCTGATCTATTCTGAATCTGGCTGCTTTTAATTCATCGCTTTTTTGCTTTATGAGTATATTATTCTCAATGGTCTCTTTAATTATATCGGATAGCGAGTAAATTCTTTTTGCGTTGTTCTGCGCGTCAATTGTAAAACTGAATGATAGTGCTAAAACAATTGTGAGTAAGATATATTTTTTCATTTTTGGCCCGTCAAAAATTATTCTAGTATTTCAACTTTTTCTGATGATTTTGCTTTAGAGATTTTCATAAAAAATATTGGTATAACCAATACAAGGGTTAGAGCTGCGGCAATTAAAAAATCATCATTCACTCCCTGAATAAACGATTGGGATGAAAGATTCATTGCTATCATCGCCTTTGCTCTCGCCGCAACTTCGGCGGGCGATCCGCCCACGGAGTGCATCACGTAATATTTTGCCCTGTTCACAGTCTGCTGAAACACCGGTGAGTTCTGATCAACAGCCTGTGAAAAGTTCTGCATATGAAAAATGGTTCTTCTTGTTAGAAACGATCCTAGCATCGCCACGCCAAAACTTCCGCCCACCTGACGGACAGTATTAAACAATCCCGATGCCTGAGCTATTTTGTGTTTTGGAATATTCAATAATGACACCGCAGATAATGGAATAAAAATCAATCCAAGCGCAAGCGCCCTTAAATAAAGGGGAATTTCAATCTGATGTGTCTCTGTCTGAAGAGAAAAGAAACCGTATTCATACAATGTCCATGCAAGCAGAATCACACCAAACATTATCATGTACTTCGGATTTATCTTGTCCGTCAACTTGCCCGCTATCGGCGAGACTACGGCCTGAATTATTCCCAGCGGTAAAAAAACCAATCCTGCCTGAAATGCGGTATAACCCAAAGAGTTCTGCAGATAAAGGGGAAGCAGAAAGGTGCTTCCGAAAAACCCGATTCCGAAAATGAACAGTACCAAATTTGCAGAGGCAAAATTTCTGTCCTTGAATAAGGTCAGATCAACTATTGGATGCTTCACATTTATCTCTGTCACAATAAAAACGACAAAACTTATTGCCGCGATAAAGAAGCAGGATAAAATAAACGGCGACGTCCATCCTCCGGTATTCCAAGAAGCGTTTCCGTCTGCAAGACCGAGAAGCAGAGATGTGAGAAACAGTGTCATGCTTATAAATCCAATTATATCAAAGTCTCTGGCATTATCTGTTTTGTACTCTCTTTGAATAATCATTATTGCTATTATACCTATGATTCCCACAGGAATGTTCACATCAAAAATGGCATGCCACGAAAATGTATCAATCAAATATCCTCCGGCAAGAGGGCCGAGTGAGATTGATGCGGCCGATGCGATTCCCCAAAAACCAAGTGCGGTGCCTCTTTCTTCCGGCGGAAATTCATGGGTTACTATTGCCATTCCGACAGGCATTACAAATCCCGCACCTGCACCTTGTATAATTCTTGAAATAATTAACGCATTTTCATCCCATGAAAGACTGCAGAGCAAAGATCCCAGAGTGAAGAAGAACATTCCGCCCAGATAAGTTTTTTTGTATCCGAGATGATCTGCTATCCATCCTGATGACGGAAGCATTACCGCAAAGATGAGCAGGTAAGCGGTGAGCACCCATTCAATTTTGTCTACACTCGTTCCGAATGCGGATGTCATTTTAGGAAGACCCACATTAACGATGGTTGCATCAAGCACAGACATGAATGTGCCTATCATAACACTGAGCAGAACCCACCATTTATAATGAGAATGCTCATGATGCAGCGAAGGCGCCACGCCGATGGCCTTCTGCCTAAAAAACTTAATCATTTTTCTTTTCCTTAATGCTTACTTCTACAGACATTCCGGGGAGGAGACCGAACTTCAACTGTTCACCGTTTTCAGAAGGAAGCGAAATCTTTACCGGAATTCTTTGCGTCACTTTTGT
>JAKAMT010000271.1 GCA_021812705.1 Bacteroidota bacterium
TGCAGATATAGTGCTTTAATTTTTTGAGCGAATTCATTCCTTCCGCAATCATTCCAGCATAATTTCCCGAAAAAATTATTACTTCAGAATCAGACTCGTGAATGATATTCATAACTTCATTCTTCGTCAGATTTCTATCGATGGGTACCATTACATAATTGAAACACATGCCGGTCAAAAAACTGAGAGCCCATTGAACCCGATTCTCACCTATTACCGCAATGTGAGTTCTTTCTTTGATGCCCAGATCTTTCAATGCGGCTCCGAATTTCAGAACATTTTCTAAAAGCTCCCGGAACGAAAGTTTATTGATTGGAGTGGCGCCCAGATCTTCGAGAGCTAATTTTGCTCCGAAATTTTTAGAGGAATTAATTACCATCTCCTGTACAGAATTAATTCTGGGGACATCATAAAGCTTCAAATTATTTTTCATGGCGTTCTATATTTAATTTATTTTTCTAATAACGGATTAATTTTCCAGCCCACTATCTTGAAAGTTCAGAGAGTATTGCTTTGAGCAGGCGATAAAATTTATCCACATCAGGAATCTTGACTTTTTCATCCGGTGAATGCGCGCCTTCAATTGTCGGGCCGAAAGAGACCATATCCAGACCCGGATATTTTGAAGCCAGTATACCGCATTCAAGGCCAGCGTGTACCGCTTTAATAAGCGGTTCTTTTGAAAACATTGAAGAATAAACTCTCTTAGAAAGTTTCAGAACTTTTGAATCCATATTAGGCTGCCAGCCGGGATAACCGTCTCCCACTTTAACATTCGCGCCGCCCAAATCGAATACTGCTTTCACGGTTGCGGCAATGGTCCTTTTTGAACTTTCAATTGAGCTTCTCTGGCTTGTGCCGATTTTCAGTTCCCCATTTTCAATGACAACGGTAGCTAGATTAGTGGATGTTTCCACCAAGCCAGGTATTTCCGGACTCATTGAAACCACACCGTGGGGCAAAGCAAGGAGAGTATTAATAATTTTTTCTTTAAACGAATTCTGAAAAACGTTTCTGCTTTCGGCCGGAGAATTTTCTTTTTTATCGAAGGTGATTTTTGTGTTCTTTTCTACTTTATTGAATTCGATCAAAGATTCCAGGGATGCTTCATTAACAAGTTCTCTGGCTTTCGATTCCAGATTTTGTTTCAAAAATATAAGCGCCTCCGCTTCTCTTGGAATTGCATTTCTTTTCGATCCCCCGCTTATGTAAGCGATTTTTAAATCAAGAGGAGATAGACGGTTAATCAATGCCGCAAGAATTTTAATTGCGTTGGCCCTGCCGTCCGCTATATTAATTCCAGAATGGCCGCCGAGCAATCCCGATACTGAAATAAGGAAGGGTGAAAAACCGTCGGCAAGTTTTTCATATTCAATTTTATAAGTACCCACTGTATCCATACCGCCGGCGCATCCGACATAAAACGCGCCGTCTTCTTCAGTATCAAGATTGAGCAAAACTTTTCCCGTTATAAATCCCGGTTTAAGATTATTGGCGCCTGTAAGACCGGTCTCTTCGTCAACAGTGAATAAAAGTTCGATTGGGCCATGGTTAAAATCATCATCAGTAGCCAGCGCCAATGAAGCAGCCGCGCCAATTCCGTTGTCGGCTCCCAAAGTTGTATTTTCAGCTTTTATCCATTCCCCTTCCCTTTTAAGTAATATCGGATCGTTCAGAAAATCGTGTTCTATTTCTTTATTTTTTTCGCAAACCATATCAACATGACTTTGCAGAACAATGGTAGGAGCTTTTTCAAAACCCGGTTTTGGCGGAATATGAATAACAATATTTCCACATTCATCCTCTTTCATTGTCAGATTATGCTGACCGGCAAAGTTTCTCAGATAGAGGCGGATCCGTTCTTCGCTTTTGGAAGGGCGCGGCACCTGGCTTATTTCAAAAAACCTTCTCCACAAAACGCTCGGGGTCAGACCTTCAATAGCAGATGATTGCATTTAATCTCCAAAATTTATTTTCAAAAAATTTTTGAACAGCCAATTTTAATTGTGCCGGATATTCAATATATCTCCATCCTTAACAATATATTCTTTCCCTTCAAGTCTCCAAGAACCGGCATCTTTACATTTAGCGAACGAGCCGTGTTTAATAAAATCTTCATAATGAACAACTTCTGCCCTGATGAAACGATTGAAAAAATCCGTGTGAATCACTCCTGCCGCTTGCTGCGCTGTAAAATTCTTTTTTATGGTCCACGCGCGGCATTCATCCTCTCCCACTGTGAAGAACGACTGCAATCCCAGCAAATTGTAAGAAGTGCGCAGAATTTTGCTAAGAGCAGATTCCTTAATTCCGTAATCATTCATAAAAGTAATTCTGTCTTCTTCGCTCATCTGTGATAATTCAAGTTCTATTCTCGCAAAAAAAGGGATCAATTGAGCATTTGTTTTTTCTATTTTTTTCTTAAGCTGCTCCATTTCGGAATCGACTTTGGCAATTGAATTTTCGTCGAAATTAACCGCAATAGCCAGCTGTTTAATTGTAAGGAGCTGATAGCCCGAGAGTATTTTCATCTCGTTCTCATCAAGATGAAGAGTTCTTAACGGAAGTTCTTTTTCGCAATGGGCAAGGCATTTTTCAATTAAAGGAAGTTCTCTTTTGAGTTTCTCGTCTTT
>JAKAMT010000004.1 GCA_021812705.1 Bacteroidota bacterium
GTTGCCTATTCTTACTTTTCTTGCGGGATCTACAATTACATCCCAGATATTTTCTTCCTTGTTTAATTCTCGAAGCACAAAGACTTCAATCTTCGCGTTCGTGCGTTCTTTTTTTCCGAACAGGCGCGCCTGCATTACTTTAGTCTGGTTTACAACCACAACGTCGCCTTTTTGAAAAAAATCTGTGATCTCGGAAAATTTGCGTCCTTCAATTTCGCCGGTCGCGCGGTTTAGCACCATCAGTTTTGCTTTATCGCGCGGCGATACAGGATTTTTTGCAATTGCCGTTTTAGGCAGATTGTATTGAAATTCTGATAATTTCATTTATGCTCCTCTTTTTAATTCCGGGCGGAAAAAATCCGATCGCTCAGAAATTTTCTCCGCCCTGTAGAATTATATTACTTCTTCTTTGATACTTTTTTATTTGATTTTTTTACTGCCTTTTTTGCAGCAGGTTTTTTTGCGGCAGCTTTTTTTACAGCCGGTTTTGCCGACTGCGCATCTTTGACAGCCGCATGAGCCGCTGCAAGACGTGCAATAGGAACTCTGAACGGTGAACAGCTGACGTAATTCAAACCGATCTTATGGCAGAACTCAACTGATTTTGGTTCGCCGCCGTGCTCGCCGCAAATGCCGATCTTAAGATCAGCTCTTGTAGCTCTTCCGCCTTCAACCGCGATCTTCATCAATTTGCCGATTGCTTCCTGATCGATTGTCTGGAACGGATCTACAGGAAGGATTTTCTGCTCAAGATAATCCGGTAAGAATCCTCCGATATCATCTCGCGAGAATCCAAAGCCCATCTGTGTAAGATCGTTTGTTCCGAATGAGAAAAACTGAGCGACTTCCGCAATCTTATCTGCGGTTAAGCATGCACGCGGAATTTCGATCATGGTGCCGGTCAAGTGCGCAATTTTTTTCAATCCGAATTTAGCGCACACTTCATCGTGAATTTTGTTTACTATTACATACTGATTCTTTATTTCATTTACGTGGCATGTAACAGGAATCATTATTTCAGGGAAAGGTTTCTTTCCTTCCGCTAATAATTCTGCAGTTGCTTCGAAAATAGCACGAACCTGCATTTCTGTAATTTCCGGATAAGTTATGCCAAGGCGAACGCCGCGGTGTCCCATCATCGGATTGTTTTCATGAAGAGAATCTGCGCGCTTGTTCAATTCGTCAAGTGAGATTCCTAGACTTGATGCGAGTTTTTCTCTTTCATCCTGTCTCGTAGGAACGAATTCATGAAGCGGCGGATCTAGCGTTCTGAATGTTACCGGATAACCGTCCATAGCTTCCAAAGTTCCTTTAACGTCTTTCTTCACATAAGGGAATAATTCATCAAGCGCATTTCTTCTTTCAGCTTCTGTATTCGAGTGGATCATCTTGCGAAGTTTGAATAACGGCTCTTCAGAATTTTTTCCGTAGAACATATGCTCTGTTCTGAAAAGACCGATGCCTTCTGCACCGAATGCGCGTGCGCGTGCTGCGTCTTCAGGTGTGTCTGCATTTGTTCTTACTTTTAATTTTCTTACGGAGTCGCATATCTTCATGAATGCCTGGAAGTCGGGATTTTCTTCCGCAGCTTTAATCATCGGAAGTTCGCCTAGGTAAACATTTCCTTTTGAACCGTTAAGAGTAAGCCATTCGCCTTCGCGCACTGTCACATCGCCTACGGTAAAATATTTTTCATGATAATTTATTTTAACCGATCCCGCTCCAACGATACAGCATTTGCCCCAGCCGCGTGCTACTAATGCAGCGTGAGAAGTCATGCCGCCTCTGCCGGTAAGGATTGCCTGTGCCGCGCGCATTCCTTCGATATCTTCAGGATTGGTTTCTTCTCTAACAAGAATAACTTTCTTTCCTTCTTTTGCCCAGGCGACTGCGTCGTTGGCAGAGAATACAACCTGTCCAGCGGCTCCGCCTGGTCCTGCCGGCAAACCTTTAACTATAACGTTTGTAGTTGCCTCCGCTTTAGGATCGATGATCGGATGGAGCAGTTCATCAAGCTGAGCCGGTTGAACGCGCATTGCTGCTTCTTCTTTAGAGATCAGTTTTTCTTTGAACATATCAACTGCCATCTTCACTGCTGCCGGACCGTTTCTTTTTCCGACGCGGCACTGGAGCATGTAAAGTCTGCCTTCCTGGATTGTGAATTCGATATCGAGCATATCGTGATAATGTTTTTCGAGAGTACGCTGGATTCCATGGAGCTGTTTGTATGCGGGAATCATTGCGGTTTCAAGAGACGGGAGATGAGCTGTGTGCTCGCTCTTTCCGACTTCATTAATTGGATTAGGAGTTCTTATACCTGCAACAACATCTTCGCCCTGTGCGTTCGGAAGCCATTCGCCGTAAAAATAATTTTCTCCGGTTGCGGGGTTACGTGTGAACGCAACGCCTGTTGCGGAAGTATCGCCCATGTTTCCGAAAACCATCGATTGAACATTTACTGCAGTGCCCCAGTCGTCCGGTATTCCTTCAATCTTTCTGTAAGCGATTGCGCGTTTTCCCATCCAGCTTTGAAATACTGCAGATACTGCGCCCCAGAGCTGGTCCATAGGATCTTCCGGGAAAGGTTTGCCAAGAACTTCCTGAACTTTTGCTTTGTAGATTTCGATAAGTTCTTTCAAGTCATCTGCTGAAAGATCGGTATCGCTTTTTGCACCGCGCGCTTCTTTCATATTGTGCAATTCTTTTTCCAACTGCTGGCGGACTCCTTTGCCTTCTTCCGGTTCTATGCCTGCAGCTTTTTCCATCACCACATCAGAATACATCTGGATAAGACGGCGGTGTGAATCGTAGACGAAACGTGGATTGCCGGTTTTAGCAATCATAGCTTCGCGCGTTTCATTGTTCAAACCGACATTCAGAATTGTTTCCATCATGCCGGGCATCGAAGCTCTTGCGCCGGAACGGACTGAAACCAGGAGCGGATTTTTTTTGTCTCCGAATTTTGCGCCCATCTCTTTTTCAGTCTTCGCGAGAGCTGCCGCTACCTGTTTTTCCAGTTCTTTCGGATATTTTCTGTTGTTCTTGTAATAAGCTGTACATACTTCAGTTGTAATTGTGAATCCTGCTGGAACAGGCAACCCAATATTAACCATCTCTGCTAAGTTGGCGCCTTTGCCGCCAAGCAGCTCTTTCATTGTTGCCTCTCCCTCAGCACGTTTTCCTCCAAAATAGTATACATACTTGGGTGTTGCTTTTGCCATTTAAATTATCCTCCGATAATGATATTAGTTGATTGAATTAAAAATAATTTTATTGAAATTTTCCTGATCGTCTAATTTGAGCTCGATCTTTAAATAATAAATATCTATGTCGTCCAGTTCTTTTGAATATTGATTGAATTTTACCGCGTCTTTCTGGGTCGTAAGCACAGAGTATGCATTGGAATCGTAAAATTTCTTCCTTATCAGCTGGATCTCTTTTGAAGTATAATTTTTGTGATCGTCAAAAATCATCTTGTTTGTAAAATCTATTTTGTTTTTTTCGAGAACATTCAAAAAAGAATAGGGGCGCGCTATACCGCAGACAACTAAACTTTTTTGTCCCTGAAATTCTTTCATTTCAAAAAAATGATGCGTCTTTACATCATATATTCCTGTGGCTTCATAATAGCCGGTAAATATTTTTTTCTCGTCGAAATATCTATTCAATTTTTGGGGAATTTCCGTTTTCCCGGAAAATTTTCTGTTTATTATTATAAGATCAGCTCTCTTAAGAGAATCAAAAGGTTCTCTCATAATACCGAGCGGCAGCATCCTCTGTTCCAACTGTTCAGGTTTTTCCAAAAAACTCTGATCAAAAATCACGACATCAAGATCGCGATGAATCCAGCGGTGCTGGAATGCATCGTCGAGCAGAATAATCTCTGCGCCTGAATCTTTTATGAGCTGTTCTGCACCGGAGACTCTCCGTTCAGAAACGGCTGCGGGAACTTTCAATTCATCTGCCATGAAATACATTTCATCTCCGCATTGATCCACCGGCACGTTCATTCCGCTTCCGTCACTTACAAAAATATAACCCATCGAACTTCTTCCGTATCCGCGGCTGAGCAATCCGACTTTCTTGACCGAATCTTTTAAATATCCCGCTATCATCATAACAGCAGGAGTCTTTCCCGAGCCGCCGACCGTAATATTTCCAACCGAGATCACTTTAGCGCCGACGGTTGATTCTGTAAAAATATTTTTATCGAAAAACCAGTTCCTTATTTGGATGATTACCAAATAAAAAAAAGAAACCGGAGATAAAATTATTCTTATAATTTTTAACAAAATTTTAACGCTTCCTTTTGAAGCATATTAAGCTTCTCTTCACATTCGATGATTATTTTGTCTGTTTCTTCATAACTCAAATTATCATCAATAAAAACGGGATCGGAAAAAACCACCACGGCTTTGCTAAACGGAACCGGTATTTCAAATTGATCCCAGCTTTTAAGTACAACTTTATTTTTCATTCCAATGCCTGCCAGAAAGAGGGGAGTGCCCGATTTCTTGGCGGCTATCACAGCTCCGGCTTTCATTTTGTAAATCGGTCCGCGCGGTCCGTCCGGAGTGATCGATAAAGTAAATCCCTCCCGCAAAAGAAAGATCATTCCTGTGAGCGCTTCGCTCCCGCCGGTTGAACTTGAACCGCGGACTACATTGTAATTCCATTTTTCCAATATAGCAGCCAGTACATCGCCGTCTTTACTCTGACTTACAAGCGCAGATGCATTGTTCTTCCGGTTGAGATACCAGCCGAGCAGCATTGAACCGTGCCAGAAGGCATACACAAAATTTCTGTTTTCGGCTGCATATTTATTGAACTCGCCGGCGTTAATTATTTTAACGCGGAGAGTTTTTATCAATCCTCTTACGCCCGCGCTTGCACACCGGGTTCCAATATATCTAAGAACATTTCTCTGCTTCTCAGTGAGTTTCATTTAACCGCGCATAAATTAATCCGGCCGCTTTAGCAGACGCTCCGGAACCGCCTAATTTTTTATCAATCAAGCTCAGCTTCTCTCTAAGCCGGTTGTATTTCTCCGGGTCGCCTAAAATAGCGCTGCACTTTGAATAAATATTTTCTGAATTCACGTCAAACTGAATGAGTTCATCTACCGCATTCTCTCCGAGAATTATATTCGCCATAGCAATATTCTTAATCTGCACCAGAATTCTGCCCAGCAGATATGTAATCCAATTGGTCTTATAAACAACAATAAAAGGGAGACGGAAAAGCGCCGCTTCCAAAGTCGATGTTCCTGATTTTATAATTCCGAACCTGGAATGCTTAAATAGATCGTATGTGAATCCTTTTGCAATTTTATAATCCGTCTCGGCCGACAATTCCATGAAAACAGATTCATTTATGTTCTCGGAACAGGCGACTACAGTCTGCATATTAAAATCTTTTGATATTTGAACTGCAGCTTTAATGCAGTCGGGAAATATTTTTTGGATCTCATGTTTTCGGCTGCCGGGAAGTAAAAGTAATATCTCTTTCCCATTTTGAATCTCCAATTTGCCTAAGAGTTCCTCTCTGGTCAGCGGTTTATAGTTAGAAACATGTTCAATGAGCGGATGCCCCGCATACTGAACATTGACTCCGTATTTTTTATACATAGTTTCTTCGAATGGAAAAACGACAATCATCAAATCCACCAGTTCTCTGATTTTATCTATTCTTCCTTTTCCCCAGGCCCACACTTGCGGTGATATATAATAGATAATCCGCTTTCCCTTCTCTTTCAGTTTCGCAGCGAGGTTCAGATTGAAACCGGGATAATCAATTAACACTACGGTATCAATCTCTTCGTCGTTTATTTTTGCCAGCACCTCTTTTTTTACCCGGCTGATAAACGGAAGATGCTTTATTACTTCTATAAATCCGAGAAAAGCCATCTGTTTAATGTGAAACTGGCAATTCATTCCGGCAGAGATCATCCTGTCCCCTCCGATTCCAAAAATCTGAAGAGACGGATCGATCTTTTTCAGTTCCCTTATTAAATTGGCACCGTGCAGATCGCCGGAAGCTTCTCCCGCAATTATCATCAGTTTCTTATTCAATTTCATCTCAACAAATAACGAACTACGATCAATAAAATAATTATTCCGAATGCCTGAAACGTTCTTCTTTCTGAACGCAAACCCTTCTTCAATTCATACGAAGGCTGATCCAATCCCGGATTTTTGTATTTCTTTAAGGACGGAATAAGTTTTGGAACCTCGGCGCAATACTTTTCATATTGCGTTCCATATTTTTTCTTTAAAAATTCTTCCTCTTCAGAAATAATGACCGTATACTGCCAGAAGAAGAAGAGAAGAGCAATAATCTGAAGATACGGAAAGAGCGCCATGGACATAATTCCAATGCCGAAATACATGAGCATATTGCCGAAGTATAAGGGATTCCGAAGGTGTGCGAAAGCGCCGGATACGACCAAATAAGTTCCGCCGACTCCGTCTGTAGTCCTTGTCTCGCTCCCGGCGTAGCTTACGCCCCACAACCTCATTGCTTCTCCTGCGGCGGCAATAATTAATCCTGCTGCCATGCTCAAAGGTGTTGCATTCTGAAACGCAAGCATAAGAATCAGAAAGGGAATTGGAGTATAACTTCTGTACTTAAATATTTTGACCGCAAAATTTTTCATTTATCTATCCTTGGATGAATACTTCTTTTCTCTTCAACTCAGCCTGATATCTTTTTTTTAGACGCTTCTTCTCTTTAAGCTCGTTAATCTTTTTGATTACATCGCTGAACCCGGAATAGGGAAAATATGTGATCCTGTTCGTTTCGCAGTGCCTCAGCAAAGATTTTTTTGCGAAGATGAAGTCGCAATATTGAGCCGGGCATGTATCGCTGTTCCCGTCACCTATGTAAAAAATGTAGTCGTCCGGACCGGAGAAACTTAGAATATGGTTCCGTTTGCAGTTTGCACACTGCGCGCATTCCTCGTCGGTAAAAGGAAAATGGGGAATTAGCTTATTGTTTTTATCAATCGTCAGTCTGTTTGAATAAACTTCTAAATGCGCCAATCCTTCACGTTCTAAAATTTTTTTTATGTAATATTCAAAACCGTCGCTAAGCACGCGGAGTTCAAAATTTTCCTTCTCGCAGAATTCCGCAAATCTCTTAAAGTCAGGATCAATTTTAATTTCATAAAGGAAATCATCGAACCTGGTCTCGTCAAAATCATTTACGGTTCCGCAAAGCAGATTCCACAAGTCTTTTGAATTAATTTTTTTTGAAATCCAGTCTTCGATCCAGATTCCGGCTTTGCTGGTGTCTCCGAATCTATCGAACATCGCTTCGCCTACATCCGTAAGCGTAATAGTTCCGTCAAAATCCACAAAAAATTTAAATGATCGGTTATTGAGGTTCATAATTCGACGGAATTTCCTCGAAACGCACACCCACTAATTTTGAGATACCTTCTTCCTGAATTGTAACGCCGTACATTGTTTCCGATGCTTCCATTGTTCTTTTATTGTGCGTGACAATTATAAATTGTGTATCCACTGTAAATTCTTTTATCAATTTTGTGAATCTGTCTATATTGGCGTCATCCAAAGGTGCGTCAACTTCATCAAGAATACAGAATGGACTCGGTTTAACCAGGTAGATCGCAAAGAGCAGTGCGGTAGCGGTGAGAGTTTTTTCTCCTCCTGAGAGCAGCTCTATTGAAGTGGGACGCTTTCCTTTCGGCTTGGCAAGAATTTCGATTCTTCCTTCCAGAGGATCCACTCCTTCTTCGAGTGTAAGATCCGCTTCATCTCCGGGATTGAACAGAGTCTGGAATATTTGAATGAAATTATTGCGGATCTTTTCAAAAGTTTCCAAAAACAATTGCTGTGCGGTAGCGTCAATCTCATTTATTGTTTTGATCAGATCTTTTTCGGATTCAATAAGATCGTCTCTCTGCTTATGAAGTACATCCAATCTCGATTTCTCTTCTTCGTATTCGGAATAAGCGAGAAGGTTCACAGGTCCTATATTTTTAATCTTCTCTTTCAGAGAATGAACTTCCGCTGTAGTTCCCGTGAAGTCGAAAGTTTCTAAATCTTCGTATTCCTTTTTCTCGAGCTCAAGAGAATAATTTTCTTTTATATGTTCTATCAGATTTTCCGTGCGCAGGGTAATTTCATTTTCCTTGATTTCAAAAGAGTGGACTTTGTCTGAAACTTCCTGTCTTTCGTTTCTAAGCCGGTTGAGACCGCTTTCAAATTTTGCGGCATCCTCTTTAATAATTTTTAATTTATCCCCGATCTCGCTTTCCTGCCCTAGTAAAATTTGCCGTTTAGAATTGATGTCAGACAATTCATCGGAAGAGCTGGAAAGTATTTCCTGAAGTGTATTGGTTTCGCTTTCATTTGATGCGAGATCGTTTCTTCTTTTTTCGATACCGGAAATTAATGTAGCCTTGTTGGAAACGGCCCGTTCTATCGAACCGCGGGTATTCGTTATCCGCCCTTTCAACCGCTCCAGTTCCAGCTTTCTCTGGTTGTGAGCTTCCATGAGTGAATTAAATTCATCTTCGCTTGAAGCTAAAGCGGTTTCAAATGCAGAAATATTATCTTCCGATAATTTTCTTCTTCCGCTTAATTCTTCAAGATCTTTATCCAGAGAGATCAGCTGATTGTCTAAAAGATTTGCTTTCTCTGCAAGTTCGTTAATCTCTTTTCTGGAGATATCAATCTCTTCATTTGCCTTGCTCTTTTCAAACTCGAGTTGCGAAATCTGTTTTTCGATGTTTGCAACATCGTTTGCAATAAGTTTTTCGCTGTCGGTAAGATTTTTAATATCTATTCTGGAAATCTTGCCTTCGGTATCAGCGATCAGGGCTTTAAGCTTGGCCAGATTTGTTTCGTGCTTCGGAAATTCCTTTTTAAGGTTCTCAAGAAGCTGTCTGCGTCCGAATAAAGTTTCATCCTGTTTGGGAAGCGAGCCGGCCTCAACAATGCCGCCGCTCTGAACCAGATCTCCTTCTAATGTAGTATAGTTGAATCCGCTGTACTTTCTGCTGAGTTCAACCGCAGCGTTCAGGTTTTCGGTAACGGCATAATTCTCAAGCGCCTGCTCAAAATAGGGGAGCCAGCTGGTTTCGGTTTCCACAAAATCTTTTGCCCAGCCGATGAAAGCGGATTCTTTTGAAAGTTTCTTGATCTTTTTGCCGCGGCTGTATTCGTTTAATTTTTCGAGTAAAGATTTTTTCTGTTTTGCGTTTGAACGCAGAAGGTAGAAAGAGGCTTTACCTAGGTCGTTGCTCCTTAAATACTCAATTGCTTTCTGAAGATCATCGGTGCTATCAACCAGAAGATTGTTGAGCACTGATTTCAAAGCGGCTTCCAATGCAAAACGGAATTTTTCCTGCGCATTGCCTACATCTGCAAAAATATTCTTGCTTCCGCTTGTCCAGCTTTTTTCTTCTATTAAAATTTTTGCGCCTTTGGAGATGCCTTCAAGGTTCGAGATTAATGTTTGCAGGAATTCAATTTTTTCTTTCAGACCGGCAAGAAGAGTTTTTTCTTCAACTTCCTTCTGCTTGAGTGAATTTAGCTCCTGTTCTAACTCTTCTTTTTCTTTCTCTCTGAGCGTAATTAAAAGCCCAGCTTCTTTCAGTTTCTTTTCGGCGCTTAGCTTTTCTAAATTAAGTTCTTCAATAAAGCCGACTGTCTTTGCAATTTTGTTGGTTATGCTCTCAATTTTTTGATTTTGTTTCCCTATGTTCGAGTTATGAGAGGCTAATTCTTTCTTAACTCCGGCAATGTTGTTTTCCAGTTCCGAAATCTGACGTAGAAGACCGAACTTGTCTTCGTTCATCTGTTTAAGTTCGCTTCTCTTCTGTTCAAGAAGTTCGCGGCTGTCGGAAAGATTTTTATCGAACGAAGAAATTTCTTCTATCTTTGCTTCCTGCTGCGAAGCCAGTTTTACAAGCTCTTCATTGCTTTCGTCTATAGTTATTAAAGTTTCGTCAAGCTGGCTTTGCAGTTCCGAAATTTCTCTTATCAGACGGTCGTGATTGTTCAAAAGTGATTTTAACCGCTCTTCGGATACGGAAATGTTTTTTTGGGTGGAATGAAGCAGATCTGTATTTGTGGCTATCTCCGCCCGCTTCTCCTGAAGCTGGGAATCGATAGCGTTTATTTCATTTCTGTAGTGGATCAGTTCATTCTCGATTTTTCTGATTTCAAGATCTATCTCTTCTTTCTTAACAGTTGATTCTGAAATATCATTTAAAAGCGTCTGCTTTTTTATAGATAGAAGAGCGAACTCCCGTTCGGCAAGATCTATCTCTTTTTCGCGAAGAACGGATTGTATTTGTGTAAACTGATCGGCGCGTTTTGCCTGCCGTTCTAATGAACGAACTCCTTTTTCCACCTCAGAGACAATATCGTTTACACGGGTTAAATCTGCTTTTACATCTTCAAGTTTTTTAAGAGAGAGTCTGCGGCGCAGTTTGTATTTATTTACACCCGCAGCTTCCTCAAACATTTTTCTCCGTTCCTCGGTTTTGCTGCTCAGAATTGTCTCAATCATTTTTAATTCGATAACGGAATAAGCATTAGTGCCTATTCCCGTATCCATAAATAGATTGGTTATGTCTTTGAGTCGGCAGATATTTTTATTTAAGAGGTATTCGCTCTCGCCGGAACGGAAAATCCTCCTTGTTATTGTAACTTCGGAATATTCTGTCGGAAGAACTCCTTTATCATTGACTAAGGTAAGAGATACCTCTGCCATTCCCATCGGTTTCTTTTCGCGGGTGCCGTTGAATATCACATTTTCCATCTTATCGCTTCGGAGAGTTGTGGTCTTCTGCTCTCCAAGCACCCAGCGGATGGCATCAACAATATTTGTCTTGCCGCAGCCGTTGGGACCCACAATGCCGGTTATGCCCCGGTTGAAATTGATATTCGTCTTATTGGCGAATGATTTGAACCCGAAAATTTCTAGCTTTGATAAAAACAAATAGCGCCTCTAAAAAATCATTGAATGATACTGCTTGATTGAATTATTTATATAAAAAATAATCGAATTCGAAATCTGATATTTTAACAACAATCCGCCGATAAAAAGAAAAATAACTCCGGTGCTCCAGAGATAAACCTTCAAAGGCATTACATCGAATACAACATAAATGCCTTTCAGAATTCTTTGAAGGATCCAAAAGAAAAAAAGAATCAGAAACACATAAATTAGTGTATTGAATGAAACCATTGTGAGCAATTTGAAAAGTACCGCTTCCAGAGGAAGAAGAATTGTGAACGGGAGAAAAGACCAGATCACCATAAATAATATGCTTAAGAATTCCACCTTTGTTTTTATAAAAAAGGATGCGAATTTTATCAAAGAAGAGACAAGAACAAATTTGAACATTATCAAAAGCATAAAGAACAGGAATGAACTTGCAGGATTCCAGGCCAGATAGCTGATCAATTTCATCAGACTGTGATGACCGAATGACAAGAATAATTTTTCCAAAAGAATGTTCGAACGGAAATAATAGAGAAGCACCGTGACCAGTAGAGAGGCAGCGCCCGCCTGTATGAACATGAGAATGGTGGTGTGAATACCGGACATGATTCTGTGGTCGCGTATATCCGCATAGAAGTTATAAGGACGCAGAAGTGCCCTTGTGCAGTCCTCTTTGAATTTTTTCTTTATGTTTACCAGAACAGCCATTACCAGAGTTAATGCAAGAGCCAGTACAATAAAAATTATTGAACTGTCTTCTTTTCGAGTGCCGATTGGAATTGTAACTTTAGCGTCGTTGCTGAGTTTTGAAACAAGAACTTTGTAGCCGATGCTGCTTAAATTTCTGCGACTGTCCAATATCCCCAATTTATAAATAAGGTCGCTTGAATAACCGCCGTAAAGCGATGCAAATTCTCCTTTATAGTCGAATAGTGAATTAATAAAGAAACCGGAAATCTTTGCTTCCCTTGCAAGATCTATCATCTCTCTGAAATACTTTGCCTGTGCATCGGATGAAAATTTTGCAAGGTACCCGCTTTGGCTGCCGTAATAATTGGGATAGCTCATTTCACTTATGAAATAAGAATTTTTTCCTAGCGAAGAAATTCCTTTTTGAATTTCACCGCGCGCAGTGTCAACGGCAGTAGAAAATAACTCGACTCCGTACAAATCCAGATTCTCAATCGGATTTCTCTGAATACCTATAAATGAAGCATAAACCGGAATTCCTTTTTCTCTTGCCGGTTCAATCAATCTCTTAATAAATTTTTCAGTTATCTCCGAATTAGGGAGAAAAGAACTTCCGGCTCCGAAGCAGAAAGTATTTCCAAATCCGCTGTAACCGCTCAAATATGATTTAGTTCTTGAAAGAACACTTAATTGAAAATCTTCCTCGGATAAAATTTCTTCGGGTATGGAATTCAGCGGCAACTCTATTAGGGCAAACATCCCTAATTCCTGACACAGCTGAATTACATAAGGATGAGGATAGGATTTTGAAAACCTGACAGCGTTAAAACCGGTATTCTTAATTAGCGTGAGATCATCTTTTAGTTTATCATAAACTATCATTCTTCTCAGAGAAGTTTCGTCTAGGTAATATGTCGTTCCCTGAAACGCGAAAGGATTTCCATTCAGCGAAAAATTATTATTATCTTTTTTCAATTTAAAAACCGAAAATGACTTTACAGTTTTGTCGATCAGCTGTCCGTCTCTCAGAAGGGAAATTTCATAAAGATAAAATTGCGGAGCCTCGGGCGACCAGAGGGATGGATTGTTTACCTCAAGTTTTACGTTAATCTCGCTGTTCTCTGATGAAATAGTATTTAAGAAATCTCCTTTCGCAACAGGTACCTGAGATGTATTTGGGTAAACATTCACTCTTATTAAAATATTCTGAGATTGAAAATTTTGAGATGCTTTGCTGAAGAATGAATTCTCAATTCCGATGTTAAAATTTAAAAATGCTTTTGTGAAAGACGGATCCAATGTAGTCGAACAAGCAGCTGCTGAGATATGAACCGGAGAAACAACTTTCAGGTATACATCTCTAATGATTCCTCCGCTCAGGCTGGAATACATAAATTTATATGCCGACGGAATGGAATTTTCTGAATTTAATTTTGAATTTACTTTTACTGTAAGTGTTGTCTTCTCTTTTAAAATATCTTTCGGAAGGGAAATTTCAAATGGAACCGAGCCTCCGGGGTGTTTATAAATATTATACCCGTTGACGGAAATTTCACAACTGTAGTTGATGCCCAAAAATCCTGCTATAATCTGCGAGTTCTGAATCTGTTGCTGAGTTAGAGTTATCTTTTTTTCAAATATTAAAATGTTGTTTCCCTCAAACACCGCAGGCACAGAGAGTCTGATTCTTTTTTCAGAATCATTTTCCAAATGCACTGTCCAATCATCGTCAAGCAGCTCAACATTTCTGAATTCATTCTTATCGAAAAAGATCTGATCAAAAATTCCCTTGCTGTTTTGGGGTAGAGAAGTAACTTTGATTTGAGCTGAAATTAAATTTTGAAGTAAAAATATTAAAAGGACGAAATACTTAAGATTTTTTGTCATATTACCGCAAATTATTCAAATAAACGGCACAAATATACAAAATCGAGGGGGGGGGTATCAATAAAATTCTAAAAAAACGGGCTTAATTTAAGCCCGTTTTGAACTAAAATGACCGATTTTTAATACTTTAAACGGCTTCTGCAATTTTTATAAAAGAATCTGCTTTCAAACAGGCTCCGCCTACTAAAGCGCCGTCGATATCCGGCTGCGAAAGAAGTTCTGCGGCATTCTCCGGTTTAACACTTCCGCCGTATTGAATTACTAATTGTCCCGCAAATGATGCGGAATAAATTTTTTGTATTAAGGCGCGGATGAATTTATGAACTTCCTGCGCTTGTTCCGGGGTGGCGTTTTTACCGGTGCCGATTGCCCAGACCGGTTCATAAGCAACAATAAGATTTTTCAGTTCTGATTCCGAAATTCCCTCCAATCCTTCTTTAACCTGAGTCTCAATAACTTTAAATGTAATTCCGCCTTCCCGCTCCTTAAGTGTTTCTCCGATGCAAAAAATCGGTTTAAGATCATGTCTGATTGCTGTTTTAATTTTTTTATTTATGGTTTTGTTGTCTTCGCCAAAGATAGTTCTTCTTTCGGAGTGGCCTACAATGACGTATTCGCTTCCAACGCTCTTTAACATGGAGGGGGAAATTTCTCCGGTAAAGGCGCCGCTCTCTTCATAAAAAATATTCTGAGCGCCCAGCCTAATATGGGAATCTTTAAGAAGCGCATTTGCAGTTTCAAGATTTGTGAATGGGGGACAAACAATAATTTCTGCAGTAAGACTTTTTTCTGTCATCTCTTTTTTGATGTCAGAGATTAGATTCACAGTCCCATTCAGATCGTTATTCATTTTCCAGTTTCCGGCTACAACTTTTCTTCGCATTATCCTTCCTCTTTATAAATTTATTTCTGAAAATCAGTTAACAGCTTCAACTCTTCTTATGCCCGGAACCTCTCTTATAAGTGCTCGTTCTACACCGGCGCGTAGAGTCATTTGAGACATGGGACAGTTGCTGCAAGCTCCGGTCAGTTTAACTTCCACAATACCTTCAGGAGTGATCTGAACCAGCTCAACATCTCCGCCGTCCGCTTTAAGATATGGTCTAATAGTCTGCAAGGCCATCTCAACTTTTTCTTTAAGAATATCGTTCATAAAAACTCCTTAAAACTCTAACTCAATTTTAGGCGCAGAGCTGAAATTAATTTTACTGATCTCTGCTGCCAATTTTCTGCTTATTTCAATAATCTTTTTTGCCTGTTCGGATTCCGGTTTGTTAAAAACAATCGGTTTGCCGGAATCGCCGCCTTCGCGGATATTCTGATTTATAGGAAGCTGTCCCAACAGCGGAATAGAAAGCTCATCGGCTAATTTTTTGCCGCCGTCCGTTCCAAATATATCATATCGTTTTCCGGTATCGGGAGCTATAAAGTAGCTCATATTTTCAACTATTCCTGCGATCGGAACATTTACACGCTGGAACATGCGGACTGCTTTTTTTACATCGATAATCGATACATCCTGCGGAGTTGTAACAACGACTGAGCCAGATAATGGAATTGTCTGTACCAAAGTTAACTGAATGTCGCCTGTTCCGGGAGGAAGGTCAAATATCAGATAATCCAGTTCGCCCCAGTGAACATCGCTCATAAACTGTTTGATTGCACCGCTCGCCATTGGACCGCGCCAAATTACAGGCGAATCTTCTTCAAGAAGAAATCCGATCGACATAAGCTTAAGTCCAAAATTTTCCAGGGGCATCATCTTTCCGGTTGCGGCATCCTGATAAATTTTTGGATTATCGTTGACTCCAAGCATCATAGGAATGCTGGGGCCGTAAATATCCGCATCAATTAAGCCCACTTTTGCTCCGTCGAGAGCTAAAGCGACTGCAAGGTTAACAGCAACCGTGCTCTTTCCTACTCCTCCTTTCCCGGAAGCTACTGCAATCGTATTTTTTACGCCTGGAAGAATCTCGTTCATCCTCTGATTCTTGCTCTGTTGAACTTTTGCACTCATCGTAATTGCAATAAGCCCCACTCCATCAATCTCTTTCTTGATTGCTTCAATGCAGTCCTGCTCAATTTTATCTTTTAAAGGGCAGGCCGGAGTTGTGAGTTCAATTGTAGCTGCAACATTGTTACCTTCTATTTTAATGTCCCTGACCATTCCGAGAGTGACTAGATCTTTGTGCAGATCGGGATCGTTCACTTTGCTTAATGCTTTTAATACCAATTCATTAGTAATTGACATTATTTCTCCAAAATTTGATTTTAAAAATAATTCATTTGCTTCTTTCTACCTAAACAATTTAATTGCCATCGGAGGTTCATTCAAAGAGATAAAAAACAGGAATATTTTTAAAAATTCTAAAAAGAATCCGAAATCCCGCATGAGCATCAATAACAGCGAAACAAATTATAATAAAGTATCCGTAAAAAAACGAGGATGGTTCAGACGGCTGTTCGCGTTTGTTGGTCCTGCATACCTTGTAAGCGTAGGGTATATGGATCCGGGAAACTGGGCTACCGATATAGAAGGGGGAGCAAGATTCGGCTATTCTTTAATTTGGGTTCTGCTTGCATCCAATCTAATGGCAATTCTTCTTCAGACACTTGCGGCACGGCTTGGCATTGTGACTGGACATGATCTCGCTCAAGCCTGCAGAAAAGAATATTCAAAAACGCTCAGCTTTTTTCTCTGGATACTGGCCGAAATTGCTATTGCCGCTTGTGACCTGGCAGAAGTTCTAGGAACAATTATCGGATTAAATTTATTATTCGGACTTCCGCTTTTGTGGGGATGTGTAGTAACCGCATTCGATACATTTTTGCTCCTTGCCATCGAGAAACTTGGCGTTCGTAAAATGGAAGCCTTCATTGTCATGCTTGTATCTACAATAGGAATAAGTTTTTTTATAGAAGTATTTCTGTCTCAGCCGGATTGGTCTGGCATCGCAAGCGGATTCATACCTCATTTAGATTCATCGGCATTGTTCGTTGCAATTGGAATCATTGGCGCGACAGTGATGCCCCACAATCTGTACCTCCATTCTTCGCTTGTGCAGACCAGAGCAATTTCAGATACTCATACTGGAAAGGCAGAAGCGTGCAAATATAATCTTATCGATTCCGCCATAGCTCTTAACGGAGCCTTCTTTGTGAATGCTTCAATAATGATTATGGCCGCTGCTGTTTTTTACAGCCGGGGTCTGGTTGTAACCGAGATTCAGGAAGCTTACCACTTATTGCAGCCAATTCTGGGTTCACAAATAGCACCGGTTGTATTCGGAATCGCTCTGGTTGCCGCCGGTCAAAGCTCAACACTCACCGGAACAATATCCGGGCAAATTGTAATGGAGGGCTTTCTAAATATAAAACTCAGGCCATGGCTTAGAAGAATAATTACCAGAGGACTGGCCCTTATTCCCGCGATTATTGTGATTGCTTTGATGGGAAATGAGGGAACACTGAAACTGCTGATTTTTTCGCAGGTCATTCTCAGTCTGCAGCTTCCATTTGCAATTGTTCCTCTGATTCAGTTCACTTCAGAAAAAATGAAAATGGGTAACTTTGCCAACAAATACTGGGTTAAAATAGTATCCTGGATTGTGGCACTATTCATTATAGCTCTCAACTTTAAACTCATACTCGACACAGTGCTCGAATGGCTGCAATCAGGAAGTATGGCAGTTTATTTTATTATTCCAATGCTGATATCGATTTCCGGACTGCTGCTGTACCTAATAATTCTTCCGCTGTTTAAGGAAAGTAAACCGTGGTCAGAGAAGACCGTTTCTTTGAGTAAAGAGATTGCCGCAAAAATTCTGCCGAGGAGCTATAAGCATATCGGTGTTGCTATTGAACACGGCGATGGAGACGCAGTGGTTATTTCGGAAGCGTTATCCCTGGCTAAACTTCATAATGCCAAACTGGGATTGCTCCATATAGTTGATACTCCCGGAACAATGATCCATGGAAATGAAGAAGAGAGCCTTCACAGCAAGGAAGACAATGCGTATCTGATAGATCTTGCAAGGGAGATTGAAGAACATGACATACCGGTGGAAACCGCGCTTCGTTACGGTAATCCTTCCGACGAAATAATTAAAGCTGTGGAAGAGGAAGGATATGATTTTCTGGTCTTCGGTTCACACGGGCATCATACTTTTGGAGACATTCTGTTCGGCAAGACAGTAGATAGTGTGCGCCATTCAATAAAAATTCCAATCATGGTTGTAAGAACAACGCACGGCGATCGTGAGCGGGCGCTGAGAGAAAAATAAATAATAAATTTTTGAGTTCTTATTAAACCCTGATTTATTTTACTCCGCCGCTTCTTTGGTGTGAACTTTCTTGGGATTCGGCAGCGAACGCATCATCATCCTTTCCTGATGGCTTATTTTATTTTCTGTGTAAACTTTACGGTTGAACACATAACTCCCGGTTGGAAGCAGAATTCTCGCTTTAATATTGTCATTCAAACAGGTTTCCAGAATGTAATTCTTAATGAAACGCTTTAAACTTTTTTCGAGTATCGGAAATGAAATTTCCACTCTCCTGTCAAGATTTCTGGGCATAAGATCTGCACTGCTGCAATAAATTTCTTCCTCTCCGTTGTTATAAAAATAATAAACGCGGCTGTGCTCCAGGAATCTGCCAACTATACTTACAACTCTAATGTTGTCGCTCAAACCGGGGCGCTGCGGAACCAGACAGCATATGCCTCTAACAATCAGATCGATCTTTACGCCGCAGGATGAAGCCTCGTACAGCGCGGCTATAAGCATCGGATCTACTAAAGAGTTCAATTTAAAAATAATGTGGCCGGTACCGCCCTCCTTTGCATTTTTTATCTCTCTGTGAATCAGGTCCAGAAATTTTTGCCGTTTATTTATCGGCGCAACCCACAATTTCCTGAATTCTTTCTGCTCGGAATAGCCGGTTAGAAAATTAAAAATCTCCGACGCATCGGCGCATATTTCGTCATTGCAGCTGAACAAGCCAAGATCTGTGTAAATTTTTGCCGTGGCGGTATTGTAATTGCCGGTGCTCATATGCACGTATCTTTTTACCCCGTCTACCTCTTTTCTCACAACCAAAGTCATCTTTGCGTGAGTTTTTAAACCAAGAAGTCCGTATACGACATGCACTCCGGCTTTTTCAAGCTCCCTCGCCCAGAATATATTGTTCTCTTCATCAAAACGTGCTTTCAGCTCTACGAGCACGGCAACCTGTTTTTTCCTTTCTGCCGCTTCTATAAGATATTTTACAATTGGAGAATTAGTCCCCACGCGGTAAAGCGTCTGTTTTATTGCAAGAACGTCGGGATCCAGAGAAGCCTGTTTTATAAATTCAATTACCGGATTAAATGAATCATAAGGGTGACTTATAAGAATATCTTTTTTTCTTATCAGGGAAAAAATATTTTCTTCCTCTTCAAAAATTTCCGGAATCACAGGGTGAAACGGTTTCTCTTTTAAATTCGGAAGCTGCAGATCATAGAGAAGCATTAAATCGCTTAAGCCGAGATTGCCGTCTATGATATGAAGATCATCTTTCGTTATTTCCAGGTTCTCTACCAGCGTTTCAATCATATACTGTGGCATATTCTTTTCAACTTCGAGCCGTACTACAGAGCCGAATTTTCTCTGCTTAATATTCTCTTCCATCATTTCCAGAAGATCGTCCGCTTCATCTTCCTGAATTTCGAGATCGGTATCGCGCGTAATTCTGAAACGGTAAGATTCAATTACTTCGAGTCCGGGAAAAAGAAGATGCAGATTCGATTTGATGAGATCCCCAATCCATACATACTTGATTGCGCCGTTACTGTTTCCGTTCCTTGATTTATGCTTGACTATTGTATCAATCCTCAAAAGACGGGGAAGAATAGATGGCACTTTCACACGGGCAAAATATTTTTCTCCGGTGGGTTTCTTTATCAGTATCGCAAAACTGATGCTCAAATTTGAAATATAAGGAAACGGTCTGCCCGGATCGAAGGCAAGGGGAGTAAGTACGGGGTAGATTTCCCTAAGAAAATAATTATTCAACCCTTCGCGGTCTTCGGTCGAAAGTTCATCCAGATTGTATATAAAAATTTTATTCTCTTTTAGCTGGGGAATTATTTCTTCTCGCCAGTATTCATTTATCCTTTTAAGCATCGGCTGAATCGTCTGTTCGGCTTTTCTAAGCTGTTCAATCGGAGTCAACCCGTCAATTGAAGTGTCCAAAACCTTTGCGCGAAGCTGTTCCTTAATGCCTGCAATTCGGATCATATAAAATTCATCCAGGTTGGAAAAGAATATGGAGATGAATTTAATTTTATCCAGGAGAGGAAGTTCGGGATTCAACGCCTCTTCCAGAACCCGTCTGTTAAATTCCAGCCAGCTTAAATCCCTGCTGAAAAAATTATCGGGCTTGATATATTTTTGAAGATTCTCTTTAGTAAGTTTCATTGCGAACTATTTTGCCGAACCGATTTTAAAAATAATTTATTAACATAGAACATATTAAAACTTTTTTGCCGAAGAAAAACTTTCCAGATCATAATCAATTTCTTTATCCGGCTGGGGAAGACGCCGTATTTTTATATCTGCAATTTCAAAAAATTTTTCCGCGAGCGTATCATGATAATCGGAAAAAATTACAATTTCCTTAATGCCGGCCGTGATGAGCGCTTTTGAACAGTTTGTGCACGGCATATTTGTGATATACGCGGTTGCCCCCTGAGTGCTTATTCCGTGTGACGAACATTGCAGGATTGCATTCATTTCCGCATGAATTGTCCGTACGCAATGATTGTCCACAATCAAACAGCCGTCATCCTCGCAGTGCTTATCTCCCGGAATCGATCCGTTGTAGCCTGTGGATAGAATCTGCTTGTTTTTAACCAGAACGCATCCGCAATGCATGCGCGGGCAGGTCGCCCGTTCGGATACGAGCATAGCCACTTTCAAAAAGTAATCGTCCCATGACGGACGCGGAGCCGATTTTCCCATCACTCACCTGTATTTGCTATTTTGATTCTTAATTTACAAAATATTTTGGCGGAAAAGTTTTATAAAATAGAGGGAAAACAGGATCGGAAATAAGGTTTGCATTAGGATACCAGGCCCGGATCCAAAGCAAAAAAAAACTGCTGAGGTTGAGGGCGGACCACAGCAGTTTGATATGTAATAAGGGAGGTATGTATTGAGAATCTGATCCTATATGCTCAATTTTCGTACCAAATATTTTTTAGCTCAAAAAATTATTCGACAGTTCCTTTCTTATTTTTAATTTATAAAAGCTGCAATTTGCTTCAAATTTGAGGCGCAAAATCCATTCAATCATTTAATGCTTTACCTAAAAGTTCTGAACCCGGTTCTGACAGGAACGACCGGTAATTTTGGGAAGAAGCTTTATGTAATATTTTCTGATTTCATCAGAATAATTTTGAATGTTGTACCCTCATTTAGAACGGAATTTTTTACGAAAATTTTGCCATTGTGATAATCTTCCACAATTCTTTTAGACAGGCTCAATCCTAATCCCCATCCTCTCCTTTTAGTGCTGTAACCGGGACGGAAAATATCCTTTCTTCTTCCGCTCTCAATTCCTTTCCCGTTGTCAGTTACTTCAATTTCAATCTGTCTGTGTTTTTCTTCCACGGAAAATTTAATTATGCCGTCATTTCTTTCAATTGCATCCAGAGCATTCTTAATTAAATTTTCAACGACCCATTCAAAAAGATCTCCGTTCAATTTTGCCTGCAGTTCTTTACTGCCTTCGACGCTTATGTTCACATTCTTGCCTAACTGAGGAAGCCTTCTTTGAAAATAATTAATAACTTTCTCTATAGCTAAATAGGGTGAATCGTCTTTTAGCTCAGGCTTTGAGCCTATCTTTGAAAAACGGTTTGTAATCTTATTAAGCCGCGTCAAATCTCCGTCTATCTCTTCCGATATATCAAGGACTTTATCCGGATCGGAGTAGCTGAGTTTGAGCATCTCATTCCACCCCATCAGGCTGGATATTGGTGTCCCCAGCTGATGTGCGGTTTCCTTTGACATGCCGACCCAGATATTGCTGTGTTCACTCTTCTTGATGTAGCTGAAACTCAGATAGGCAATTAGCAGAAAAAGGAGAGCGAAAATTATCTGCAGATACGGATAATATTTCAGGCGCGTAACTATATCTGAATCGCCGTAATAAATTTTCTGAAAAACCTTTCCATTGGGAAGTTTAATTTCGATAGGTGAGTGTTCCGATTCCAGCGATCTGAGTTTGTCCGTTAAAAATTTTTTCAGTTCGGTTAGAGATATTCCCGGCTTATGTTCAATATTTTTATATCCGCTTCCTTCGGCAGTCGCTGTTACATTTCCCTCGCCGTCGGTTAGTATTAGAGGAAAATCTATTCTTTGAATGATATTCTGAAAAATGAAAGTCAGGTCGGAATTTGGAGATTCCGTATTAGCTACATACTCCAAGCTGCTTGCGTAGAGTTTTACTATTTCTGTTTCACGCTGTTGAAGTTTTGATACTAAATTTTGTGTATAATAAAGAGTGCCGATAGCAATTGCTGCCCCGATGACCACCAAGCTTAGCTTAATATTCATAGAAGCCGGACCGCCGGACATTTTCATAAAAATCTCCAGTTTGAAATTAGCGGTATAAATTTACATAACTCTCCGGTTCTATTAAAAATAATAGAGTGTAAAAATCTATAGCTCGATTGTCTGATCTCTTCTCGGTCCTACGGAGATCATTTTTATCTCTATCCCGCTCTTTTTAGAAATAAACTCTAAATATTCTTTGGCTTTCGAAGGAAGCTGATTATAATCTGTAAAATTTGAAAGATCCGACTTCCATCCGTCGAGTGTTTCGTAAACCGGTTTTGCCCTCATCAGTTGTTTTTCATCGGTAGGAAATGATTTGAGCAGTTTGCCGTCTATTTCATAAGCAACACAAACTTTGATTTTGTCGAACTCGCCTAATACGTCTAATTTAGTGATAGCTGCGCTTTGAATTCCGTTTATCATTCTTGAATAGTTAACTAAAAAAGCATCATACCAGCCGCATCTGCGCGGTCTGCCCGTTGTTGCGCCGAATTCCGCACCTATTTTTCTCAATTTTTCGCCCTCCTCATCGAGCAATTCGGTCGGGAAAGGACCAAGACCCACACGGGTAGTGTACGCTTTAACAATTCCTATTACAGAATCAATTTTTGTCGGAGGTATGCCTGAACCGGTGCATGCACCTCCGGATGTAGGGCTTGATGAGGTTACAAAAGGATACGTTCCAAAATCAACATCAAGAAGTGCGCCTTGAGCTCCTTCGAGCAGAATAGATTTTCCGTCACGCAGCGCGTTATCCAGCAAAAGAGGTGTGTCTGTTATATACTGGTCTATAGCATCGTCAAATTCTTGATACTCTTTTATAATTGAATCAACATCAAGTTCGTTTTGATTATAAACTTTCTTAAGAAGAGTGTTTTTCTCTTCTATATTTGCTCTGATTTTTTCGCCGAGTGTTTTCTTATCGAGAAGATCTACAATCTTTACGCCTTTGCGGGCGTATTTGTCTATGTAGCATGGTCCTATGCCTCTTCCTGTAGTACCTATCTTTGACAAGCCGCTTTCGTTTATAGAGTCTAATAGTTTATGGTACGGCATTATAAGATGCGCATTATGACTGATGAAAAGTCTCCCCTTAATGCTTATCCCCATCCCTTCCAAAAGTGAAATCTCATCCAAAAGAGCTTTCGGATCTATTACAACACCGTTCCCAATAACACAAAGAACATTTTCTCTCAATATTCCGGAAGGAATAAGGTGAAGAATAAATTTTTTGTCCCCTATTTCAACAGTATGGCCGGCATTTGCACCGCCCTGATATCTTACAACTAAATCAAACCGGCCGCTAAGAATATCTACTATTTTGCCTTTGCCTTCGTCACCCCATTGACTGCCGACAATAACGCTTACACTCATCTGGATCCTCGGAAAAAAATTGGAAGGTAGGCACTCCGGTGTTTTGCCGGAGTGCATATGAAATAAAAATTATTTAAAACTTTCTACAGCATCATCTACAGAAGTAAAGTGCTCAAAAATGGTAATTAACTTCGTAATCACCAGCAGGCTTTCTATCTTTTCAGTAGCGTTGGCCAATTTCATAACGCCGCCGCCGTTTTTAACAGTCGTATAACCGCTGATAAGCATGCCAAGGCCAGAGCTGTTCATAAATTTGGTTTCTGCGAGATCAATAATTACATTTTTTTTCCCTTCATCGAGTAATTTATGAAGAAGATCGCTGAACTCCTGTGCTTCTGGACCGCCCATCACATTTCCCTTTAATTCAACTACAACAGCCCCGTACTTTTCTACCTGTTTTACCTTCATAGATTCTCCTCAAGTTTTATTTTAAAGTTAATTATCGTTTTTCTTTAATTCAATTATAAGATAAAATAAAGAGATAAAAATGGATATAATCATTCACAAATAATTATATTGGCAGTTAAATTATTGAATAGAAAAGTAAAAAGAAA
Organism: Bacteroidota bacterium; assembly: GCA_021812705.1. Taxonomy (GTDB): domain Bacteria; phylum Bacteroidota; class Ignavibacteria; order Ignavibacteriales; family Melioribacteraceae; genus Fen-1258. The sequence continues at coordinate 24,086 of JAKAMT010000004.1, forward strand.
GTTAATTTAAGCCTCGGCGTTTTGTGATTTGATCCGTGTAAATCATAATTTTTAGAGGAACAATAAACAGGTATCCCCGTCTAAAAGCATGGAATTCGGAAAAGAAAAAGAACAATTTGATCCACTCGCTCCCCAAGAGGAAAAAGATGAAGATTTTTCTCTTATAAGAAAATTTATTGATGGGGAAGAGTCAAATTTCAGACTTTTGGTTTATAAGCATAAAGATAAGGTGAGAAATCTGGTGTTCCTCACTTTAGGCGATACCGAGTTTGTGGATGATATTTCTCAGGACGTATTCATTAGCGTTTACCATAAACTTAACGAATTCAGATTTGAATCCAAGTTTACTACTTGGCTTTACAGAATTACAGTTAATAAATGCAGGGATTATTTAAGAAAGAAAAGAGTTAGAAGCATCTTTGTCCCTATTAAAGATTCCGATACAGATTATGGGACCGGTCCGTTTTCTGAGGATATTGATATTCCTAATCTGGTAAGAAAATCGATCGATAAATTACCCGAAAAACTTAGAATACCGTTAGTGCTTAGAGACATTGACGGATTAAGCTACAAAGAGATCGCGGATCAGCTGGGAACGGAAGTGGGGACAATTAAATCAAGAATTTTCCGAGCCCGTGAAAGTTTAAAAATCATTCTTGAACCGTATCAAAAAGAGTTGAGAGCCAGTTAAAGATGGAACAGCCGAAAAGAAAATTTCTCAGAACCGCAGCTCTGAGAAAATATATTCCTTTTGCTGTCCTCGGAATTTTAACGGTATTGCTGATGGTCTTCTTCAAAGAGAGGAATGAGGGAATTTCGAAAATTTTTGAGGAGGGAAAAACTAATGTACTCTCATTCTACGCCGAAAATTTAAAACCTCTCATTTTTCAGACAACCATTTCTCAGGAAGATATTTTCAATTTTGCTCTTTTCAACAGCCTTCCGCTGGATAAAGACAAAAATAAAATTCTCGAAATATCCCACGATCAAACAGGTAGGGAAACTTTTGTAATAAGAACAGCCCCCTATAACCGAGATACTAAAAATTACGACACCTTTGTTAAGTATATTGGGATGAATAGGGACCAGAAACAAAAAATAGACTCGATTCTTAACTCATACAAAAAAGATATTTATTCATCGGTGCTTCTTAACGAAAAAAATACATACGCTGTAAACCCGAATATTACAGATCTTCAGCAGGCGGTGCTTGCAGATATAATCTCTTACACGCAAAGCATCGATAAAAATAAATCAAATGAAAAATTTGCGGAATATTTCAGCACACGCGACGAGAGCAGACTTGCCGGATTGATCGGATCTGCGAAAAAAATCAGCAAGGATGAATATCTGTTAATTACTCCCGATACTGTTGCCAGAACCTATTTCAAGTGGGACCAGAAAAATTTTGATAAAAATTATAACGACTTGGAAAGAAAGAAGATAAACATGCTGCCCCCGCTGCCTGAATTTAAAATTGAATACGAACATCCGAAATCATGGACGAATAATGTGAGCGGAGTTCATAAAGAAAATTTCTCTTTTAACATCGACACAAATTACATGAAAGTTGTGATCCCGGTTGAGGGTTTTAATCTTTCTGCGGCTGTCCAGGAAAGTTTGAGAGTGAAATTGGGCGAAGCGGCAAAAAAACTAAAAAGTATCAGATTTAAAATGGAAAAGATGTCCGGAAATATGAAACGCAAACAGGCCGCTTCCACCGGAGAACCAGAAGAGATCATCAATCCGTTCGAATTGGCAAATCAGGCTCTGCAATTCTTTTCAGGCGGAAAAGAATGGAGCAATTTGGGCGGCAAAATAGATTCTTTGTCCCGGCTTATAACTCCCAGTATGAAGGACTCGATAAAAAATGAGATCCGGAGGGAGATAAGAAGGGCCGCCAATGAAATAAAAAATGCAAAACTGAAGGAAAGATCAGACTCTCTGCGGCTGAAAAAATAAACCTTATAATTTTACGCTTATAGGCTTAAACGCGATGCGAAAGAAAGTTAAAAATATTACAAACAGTCACAGATTGGAAAATGCAGTATTATTATCTGTGCTGCTTTTCCTTTTCAATCTTTTGTTCCCCCAGCACGATTCTATTATTCTTTTTATCTGTGCGGAAATAATTCTCTTTTTTACACTTTTCTTTCTTTATAATTATGTCCACACCTATATCAGTTCTAAAGTTGATTCTCCGCTCGGCATTGTGCTTAACGCCGGTATTCTTGGAGCGCTGATATTCTTCATAACCGCAACACTTAATGCAATCTTAAGTTCCAAGTCGGAAACTGTAGCTCCCGGATTTTTTAATTCTCTCTTTTCCATCCTTCTTAATTTTGTTTTTATCGGTTCGGTTATTTACATTTTTTCTACCTTTAGAGAGCTCTCATTTTTACGTCAGAAGAAAGATCCATCTGTTTATTTCAACACCCTGCTGGTCTATTTCGGATTAAGTTTTTTTTCCGACGCTTTTATTAAAATATTCACCGATGCCTCATTTGTAAAAACTGCGGTATACGTGATGACCATAATTCTTATTTCGCTCAATTCGGTAAGAGTATCTTGGATTGCTTTTCTTCCCAAGAAACAAAAATACTATCTTCTCCTTACTTCGGTAATCCTTTCTGTCCTTTTTGGAATGAATTACGCGATGATAACAAATACAAACGTAATCAGGCAGATTATTTATCTCTTCTCGCCGGGATTTCATACATTTTTTAATCTTGTGATGCTCTACGGAACAATCTATTTCGCCGTTATATTCTTCACTGCACTGTTTCATCTGCCTACCGCCGAAGCGTTCGACAGGAGGACGGATGAAGTTTCATCCATGATGGATCTTACAAAACTTGTAGCTCAGGTTTTCGATTTCAAGGAGCTGGCGGAAACAATCACCACGATTACAGCACGGGTCTGCAGCGCGGATAGCGCCTGGCTTATTACAAAAAATGGGAACGAAATTGAATTAAGTTCTGTGAACAATATCGGATTTGTTGATGCCGATAATATTACAAATAAAATTTTTGGATCGGGTGCGAATAATTTTGATTCGATTGAGATCATCGATTATCGCTCGCTCGTGCAGTCTGAAATTAATAATCGTCCCAATTTTGCATGGATAGCCGTTGCTCCGTTAAAAGTGCAGGGAATTATAAACGGTTATCTGCTCGCTGCCCGTTACCGTGAAAATATTTTTGATCTGGATGACAAGAGAGCCGTGCAGGCATTTGCTGATTATGCCGCGGTCGCGCTGGAAAATGCTAAGCTGATAGGCGAATCTATTGAAAAAGAGAGACTGGAAAAAGAATTGGATGTTGCCCGCGATGTGCAGAGAAAAATCCTGCCCAGCGTAATTCCTGTTTCAGACCGGCTTCAAATCTCTGCCCTCTTTGTACCCGCTTTTGAAGTAGGCGGCGACTATTATGATTTCTTCGAATTGGATGGCGACCGGCTTGGTTTTGTTATAGCCGATGTTTCTGGAAAGGGAATCGGTTCGGCATTCATAATGGCAGAAGTAAAAGGAATTTTTGAATCCCTTTCGAAAATAATTTCGAATCCGAGGGAACTGCTGATAAATGTAAATGACAATCTCAAAAAAAGTTTGGATAAGAAAAATTTTGTGACTGCTATTTATGGTGTAATAAATAAGGAGACGGGAGTTCTCAATTTTGCGAGGGCGGGGCATACACCGGTGCATATCTTCTCGAATGGTAAAACGGAACGGTATCAGCCGGCGGGTATCGGTCTCGGACTCGACTACAGAACGGGCTTTGAGTCCTCTATAAAAGAATTGGAAATTCAACTCAAGAATAATGATATTGTAATTTGTTATTCTGATGGTATTCCCGAGGCGAAAAATAACTTGGAAGAAGACTTCGGTTACGACAGACTAGATTCTATTGTTGCCGCAAATTTTGAGAAGGGATTGGACCAGATATCTAATGAGATCATGAAATCTCTCACCGTCTTCTCAAAAAATCATTCGCAGCATGACGATATCACTTTAGTAGTCTTTAAATGGAATAAAAAATAATTAATAAATCGGGAGATGTTAATGGCGGAATTTAATGTCGACTTGCGGCCTGTCGGTTCCGTAAGCGTGATAGATGTTAAAGGGTATCTTGATGCCCATACTGCGCCTGAGCTTGAGAATGTGTTCAACAAATTGCTCGATGAAAAAAGGTTCAAAGTTGTGGTTAATTTTGACGAGCTCAAATACATCAGCAGCGCGGGACTCGGAGTGTTTATGGCTTATGTAGAAACAATGAGGGAAAACAAGGGAGATATCAAATTTTCCAACATGAAAGAGAATGTCTACAACATTTTCGATCTGCTGGGATTTCCTATTCTATACGAATTTTTTAAAGATGAAAGAGAAGCTCTTCAGAAATTTGATACCCTGGGTTAAAATTGAATTCTGCCAATTACATATTTGAAAAAGATCTTTCCGTTAAAAGCACAACCGACAATCTTGCTTTGATACGGGAATTTACCCGCTCTTCTGCCGCGGAATGCGGATTTTCAGAGGAAACCGTAGGAAAAATTATTCTAGCCGTTGATGAGGCTTGTACGAATATCATTAAACATGCTTATAAATATTCCCCCGATGGCAATATCACTATTAATATAAAATTTGATCAGAAAAAATTTAACATCTCAATTACAGACGAAGGAATTCATTTCGATCCTTCCAGAGTTCCGGAACCGGATCTGGTTGAATATTACAAACAAAAACGCGCCGGCGGACTGGGCGTTTTCCTTATTAAAAAACTGATGGATGAGGTGAAGTATTCCACTCTTTCCGGAAATAAAAACCAAGTTGTTTTAGTTAAATATCTCTCCTAATTGTTATGATACAATTAGATAAAAATTCAGCATTAAGAAATTTTTCCGCGCTTGTCGATTTCAGCAATCTTATAAATTCCACTCTCGACTTAAATTTTACTCTCAATAATATTCTGCTCACCTGCTTCGGCAAATTTCATACGACAAAAGGTTTGATAGCTCTTCTGAATGAGGAAAATGCCTTTGAAGTGAAAGTGTTCAAAGGTATAAATGCTGAAATTGTTAAAAATTTCCCGAGGCTTGATTCGTCAAATTATTCGTCTGACGGAAAATTAGTTGAGTTCATAGAAAAAAATAATTTTCCGGTTATTCAGGAAATTAAATCTTCGGAAGGGCTTAAAGGATTCATTATTCTCGGCCCCAGACTCACTTCCGCGCCCTACGATGAAGACGACATCAATTTTTTGAAGACAATACTCAACGTCGGTTCCACCGCAATAGAAAACTCCATTGTGGTGGAAAAACTTAAAAAAGCAAACCGCAATCTTGATGCGAAGGTCAATCAGCTCAGTTCTCTTTTCGATCTGAGCAAGGAATTCAGCGGGATACTTCAAATTGAGATGGTGAGTAAAATGCTTGTCTATTCGTTGATTGGGCAGATGCTCGTCTCTAAGTATGCCGTGGTTTCCTGCGCGGGGAAAATTCTTACACTCCTCGAAAACCGCTTCGAAGAAACCCATCTCAAATCAATTTTGAAGGAATGCAATTCTTCCGACTTCCAGAAACCATTGGCGAGAAACGAGATCATTCAAAAATTGAAACCTTTTTCTGATTTAGGCATAGATCTCATTGTTCCGATGCAGATCAAAGGTGAAACCAAGGGATTGATCCTGCTGGGAAAAAGAAAAAATGAGATGATTTATTCTCAGTCGGATATTGAGTTTGTATCGTCGGTGGGAAGTCTCGCAATAATTTCTATAGAGAATGCCAGACTTTTCAATGAAACTCTGGAAAAACAGCGTTTGGAAAAAGATCTCGAAACGGCCAGGAATATTCAGAATAATCTTCTGCCTAAATCAATGCCCGCCCTTTCAAATTTTGAAATTGCTGCTTTTAACAAATCTGCAAGAATGGTTGGCGGCGATTATTATGATATTGTTAAACTGGATGAACACAGAGTCCTCTTTGCTATTGCAGATGTTTCTGGAAAGGGAGTGCCGGCGGCACTTTTAATGGCAAATATCCAGGCTTTTTTGAAAACAATTTGCAAGATGAAACTCGGTCTCGTTGAAGCCACAAGCCTGATGAATGATCTTGTCGCAGAAAATACAACCATGGGAAGCTTCATCACTTTTTTCTGGGGAATCATTGATGATGAAAAGATAGAACTCTCTTATGTGAATGCCGGTCATAATCCTCCTCTCCTTGTAAGAAAAGGGGAGATAACAAAATTGAAAAAGGGGGGAATGATACTTGGAGTTATGCCGACAGTTGTTCCATATCTCTCGGAAACAATTCAAATGCAGCGCGGAGATGCGCTGATTTTATTCACCGACGGCATTACAGAGGCTATGAACCAGAAATGGGAAGAGTATTCGGATGAACGTTTGGAGAACCTGGCGCGTCAAAAATATAAAGAGAGTTCGCAAAATATTCTTTCGCACATAAAATTCAGCGTGGAAGACTTTACTCACGGAGCCGAACAGTCTGACGATATAACATGTTTGGTTATAAAGGTAAATTGAAATGAAAAAATTATTTGAAAAATTTTGGGTCAAGAATAATAAGAAGATAATTCTTTTTACTACTGTTTTTCTTCTTCTTATCGGCTTAGCAAACTTTTTTTTCATTTTCGAAGTGACCTCGCAATCAAACGATGAATGCCTCTGGATTGAAAAGAAATCGCCTGATGGCGATTCGGTCAAGGTGATATTTGATCAGGTAAAAGTGAATGGCGTAACCTGGGAGGCGGGCATAAGAAACGGTGACCAGCTCCTTTCAATAGATGGTGTGAAACTTACAAATAATCTGGTCGCTTCCAGAACCCTGGATAAAATCCAGGCCGGAGACTATGCGACTTACAAAGTGATTCAGAAAGGGAGGATAATAGAAGCAAAAATACTCGTCAAAAAATTGATAAATTTTTCGGGACTTGCTTTCGCGCTTCTTTCCTTCATATGGGTTATAGTTGCTTTCATTGTTGTTATGGCAAAAGTGGAAGGGAAAACTCAGCTCGCTTTTTTCAAAGTGGGTATTGCCGCAACATTATTTTCGATGACCGACATGCTCTACAGGGGTCAGCAGGTTCCAAATCCCATATTTGAAAATGCTCTCCTTCTGTTTTTTATAGACACGCTCTGGACCGTGGGCGGAATCTTCTTTCCGTTTCTTCTGGTACGCTTTTTCTCTCTGTTTCCCAGAGAACTTAGACTCGTCGGGAAAAAATGGTTCGACGGAACTGTGGTTTACGGACCTTACATCCTTTCAGCGATAATAATGGGGTTAAAAATTTCATTCGCCAATTCCGGAAATGCGAATAAAATTTATATGGCTTCAACAAATTTTATCTCGCTGATGATAGCCGCAGGATTATTAATCGGGCTTGTATTTCTTTTTATTAATTATGTGCGGCTCAAAACAAAACAGGAAAGAAACACAATCTTTGTAATTCTTGTGGCATATATGGTAAGTGTGGCCGCCGGTTTTTACACGATGTTCCTGGCGGCACAGATTGCCGGCGTGGTCTTTAATAATCCTTACTATTTTATGCCCATCATTCTGATCGCTCTGCTCCCGATTGCGTTTGGCTATTCCATCTTCCGTTATTCATTGATGGATGTTAGCGAGGTCGTAAAGAATACAATTGTGTACGGTGCGGCCACTGTCGCATTGGCCGGCATCTATTTCCTGATAATTTATCTGATAGGTCAATCTGTGAGCGCGGCGATTGGAACGGAATATCAGGGGGCAATTGCGGGCGTTGTATTCGTTTTCTTTGCCGTCCTGTTCCAATCTACAAAAGACAGGTTTCAGGACTATCTAACCGAAAAATTTTATCCTGAACAATTCGCATTCCAGAACCGCCTTCTTACCTTCAGCAATAATATTGCAAGCGTTGTTGGACAGGAAAATATTCTGGATTCCACGTTAAGCCTTTTTGTGAATTCTCTCAGAATAAAAACATTCGGAGTGCTTCTTAGAGAGGACGGAAATATTTATAAGCTTGTGAGGAGCCGTGGAATTTCAAATACCTGGTTCAGAATAGACGACAGAAAAAATCAGATTGAGGAATTTTTAGTGAAAAAGAATCAGCTCGGTATGAAGATGATTATTGAGCGGCAGGATTTCCGCGCATTGTGGGAAGATGACGCAGACCGTCTTATTGTGGAAGATATTTATACTATAATTCCTCTTTTTATTAAATCGAACGTCATTGGATTGCTTCTGTTTGGATTGAAACAGTCGGGATCACAATTTTCCGGAAAAGATACGGATCTATTAATAACGGCGGCAAATCAAGTGGCTGTTTCAATAGAGAACGCGCGGCTATATGAATCTGAAACCGAAAAGCAAAAAATGGAACGGGATCTCGAAAATGCCCGCCACATCCAGGAAACTCTTCTTCCAAAAGTATTTCCCAAAATTGAAGGAATAGATATTTCGGGAAAAATGATTCCGGCGATGCATGTGGGCGGAGATTACTTCGATCTCATAAAAATATCCGATAAAAAAATATTTGTGGTTGTAGGAGACGTTTCCGGTAAAGGTTTGAGCGCATCATTCTATATGTCGAAACTCCAGACTATGATCAGGCTCTACTGCACTGATTCAAAATCGCCGCGGCAGGTACTTATTGATGTGAATAAAAACATTCATGAAAATATTGAAAAGGGATGGTTTATCACTGTTTCTCTTGCGCTGTTTGATCTGGATGAGAGAAAAGTTACAATATGCCGCGCCGGCCATCCGGCTGTAATAAGAGTGAGAAATAAAAATGTAGAATCGTTTACACCCGGAGGAATTGGAGTCGGGCTTGACAAAGGGGAGCTTTTTGCCTCCTCTCTGGAAGAAGTTTCAATGAAGGTTGAAAAAGATGATCTGTTTTTCTTTTACTCAGACGGCGTTACGGAACTGATGGATTCATCAAAATTATTTTACGGCGAGGATCGTCTGAGTAAATTACTTACGGAAAATTCGGATAAAGACTGCAGACAAATTGAAGCTGCCCTGATGAATGAGCTGGATGAATTCCGCGGTAAAGTGCCGCAGTATGACGACATTACCATTTTGACGATTAAAATAGTCTCGTAAAAAAATAATTTTTAAGTTTTACGCTTTCTTTTAATTTTTTTATACTATTTACTTCTGAAATTTTCATTTCAATTACATCCCTTATTATACAGAGCACACGTTTTTATGAAAAGCATGCTATGTTAGTCCGGTTCGAGATTCAAAAGGATCCGTTTTATACTTCGTTGGCGGTTAAAATATTCCGAAGCCGGTCAACTGAACCCGATTTATCATTAAATTACTTTGTTGGACTCAGTATACTGGTTTGATAAAATATATTGTATTTGTATTGGTGTAAAATTAACTTAAGACGCGTGATTCCTGTGACTCCAGTCCGCAATTTCTAAAAATGCGTAGAGGAAATTAATGGACAGAAAAAAAAATCTTGCCATTCTTGAAGATGATCCTGCAATACTTGAGATATTCAAACGGGTTTTAAGAAATGATGCCGAGGTGTATACTTGCGGCAGTGTAGCGGATTTTGAAAATATCTTATCCAAAACCGAGATGGATCTGTTTGTAATAGATCTGGCATTGGGGGACAAGAAAGATGGTCTTCAAGTGATCCAAGAATTGCGTGCTTCCGATAAATATAAATCAACTCCTATAATTGTTGTTACCGCCCACGCATTTCATTCAGATGAAAACAATGCTGTTGCTGCAGGCGCCAACAGATTTCTGCGCAAACCCGTAGAGAATATTGTGCTTCTGCATACTGTGAAGGATCTTCTGTCTCTAGAGTGATAGGGGAGAGTGTTTAAAATAAAAAACCCCGATCTATCGACCGGGGCTTTGAGAAAATACAAAATTTAGAACGTCAATTTTGTTTTGGTCCTGTTGGAATAATCCAACACGAAAGCACTCGCGATAAAAATAGAAGAGTATGTGCCTGTTATCATGCCTATGAATAGTGCAAAAGCAAATCCTCTTAATACCTCACCGCCGAATATCAACAATGCAATAATTGTGAGCATAACAGTGAATACCGTGATAATGGTTCTGCTCATGGTTCTGTTTATTGCGTGATTCATATTCTCTTCAATGGAGAGTGTTTTGTGTATTTTCATCTGTTCGCGCACACGGTCGAAAACAATTACCGTATCGTTTATAGAATAACCGATAAGCGTTAGAAATGCAGCCACAACACTGACCGAAATTTCCAGGTTAAAGCCGGGAATCACGCCATAAAGAATGGCAAAAATTCCGAGTGTTAGAAGCACATCATGGAATAGCGCTATAACCGCACCGATCGCAAACGCAAATTTGAAACGGAATGCCAGATAGATCAGAATTACAATAAGCGAAAGGATAACCGATAGAACGGCATCCCTTTTCAATTCTTTTCCTACTTTGGGACCTACTCTGTCTTCCTTTTCTACTTTGAAAGGATTATCAGTGTAGTTTTCTGCAAGGCTGATTTTGATTAGATCTGCAATGCTCATTCTTACGCTTATTTTTGTGTTTGTCGGCTCCATTGAATCGAGTGTGCTTTGGAAGCCGGCCTGATTCAGACGGTTGTTTATAGCCGTAGCCGTAGCAGGATCTGCAAATGAATAAACGATTGATGAAGCTGTTGAGTCTGTTACTTTTTTATCGACACCCGGAAATACTTTGGCAATTTCAGATTCAATGCTGGTTCTTACATTAAGCATTACATTTTTGGGCAGTTCCTGGAGCTCTGTTCTTAAAAGAACTCCGGAAGCATCTCCGAAAGTCTTAACTTCTACATTTCCAATTCCAAGTTTATCTACATCATTTCTGATTTTTTCGATATTGATAGGTTTTGCAAATTTCAACGCGATTTCAGATCCGCCCTTGAAATCAATTCCGAACTCAACACCTTTAATAAAAATTGTGATCAAACTTAGAAGAAGAATAGCTGACGACATCAGGTAAAACTTGGTGCGTTTTGCCATGAAATCGATATTTAAATTATCAAAAAGTCGCATCTATGATTAATCTCCTAATTTTTATCCGACGTTAATTTTATACCCTTTTGCCAGCATGAAATCAAACAGAACACGTACTACAACAAGCTGTGAAAATAGCATGGTGATCAAACCTATCATAAGTGTGAGTGCAAATCCCTGTATAGGTCCGCTTCCAAATTGGTAGAGAATGAGTCCCGTAAAGAATGTTGTAATATTAGAGTCGAATATTGGGGCAAAAGAAAGTTTGAATCCGCTGTCGACGGCCGCTTTAACGGTTTTACCGGTTGCAAGCTCTTCACGAATTCTTTCATAAATAATTACGTTCGCGTCCACAGCCATACCCATTGTAAGAACTATGCCTGCGATACCGGGTAATGTGAGTGTTGCGTTGAAGCCTGCTAAAACACCAAGTTGAAGAAGAACCGTGACAACAAGCGCTACGTCAGCAAAAGATCCGGCTTGCTTGTACCAAACTATCATGAAGACAGCTACGAATAAAAAGCCAATCCATGTAGAGTTAAGACCCTTGCTGATTGAATCCTGACCGAGTGAAGGTCCTACGATTCGCTGATCCAAAACTTCAATGGGAGCCGGCAGGGCGCCTGCTTTTAAAACGATCTCAAGAAGTTTAGCTTCTTCCATATTTGCAGACCCTGTTATTCTGGAACTGCCGCTTGGAATTTTACCTTCTATGGTTGGTGCGGTGTAAACCTGGCCGTCAAGAATGACCGCGCAGCGTTTACGAATATTTGCGCCCGTAATTCTTGCCCATTCGCGGGCTCCTTCGCTGTTCATCTGCATTGTAACTTCAGGTGCAGAAGTAGTAGGATCTATATTAGCCTGCGCATTGACAACCACGCCGCCGGTCAACTCCGCTTCTTTATTGACCATATACATTTTGTAATAATTAACGCCGTCGTTACCTTTAACTGGTTTGGCATCATAAACGAACTGAACATTATCCGGCATTACTTTTTTAACGTCAGGATTTTCCAAAAGCGCGTTGATCCTTTCGCGGTCGCTCTCTTTTACATACGCGTCGGCAACACGTCCCTGGGGATCTATAAGTCTGGCTAACGCGAAGAAAGGATGCTCTTTAGCAAACTGTTCTTCGGTCTGTTTTTCATCCTTCTTTGCAGCATCGGTTTTAGGGAGTGATGATTTAGATGCGGAAGAATCAATTTTATTCACCGCAGCAAGAGTCTCATCAATTTTATTCATAACGCCGATGGCAAATTCTGCTTCCTTCACCATTTTAAATTCGAGAAGCGCCTGTCCCTGCAAAAGTTTTTTTGCTTCTTCCTCTCTGGCTATGCCCGGGAGTTCAACAACGATTCTGCGGGAACCCTGCTTCTGAATGCTGGGTTCGGAAACGCCGTACTGGTTCACACGATTCGAAATAATTTCGATTGCTCTTGTAACGGCGTCTGTTTCCTGCTGTTCCAATTTTTTCACAATCTGATTATCTTCTTCTCTAATAGTGCCGAAATATCTGCTCATGCGGATATTCTTAGCTTTCATTGCACGGGCAAAAATTGCAACAACATTTTCATCTGTAAGTTTTGAATCGGCTTCTGCCTTAGCAAGGATCTGCTTGAACTGTTCATCGGGATCTTTTGCCAATTTTTCCAAAAGTTTAGCCGTGTTCACTTCCATAACAAGATACATACCGCCCTGAAGATCGAGACCTAGTTTCATTCTCTTTTCTCTGGCAGATTTGTAATTAGGTGTGTTAACCAGAATACTATCTTTTATGGAGTTTATTTTTTCCTGCAACTGTACTTCGCTTATAGATGGATTGCTCTTCTTTATCTTGGTCTCGTATGACGCAAGCTGTGAGAGAACCTCTTTATTATTCACCGAATCCTGATATGTTGGATACAGGAGATATAAAGAGAGAGCAATAGCACCTAAAATGATAATGATTCTAAATCTTAGCTCTTTCATTCTGGTTTAAAATTTTAGTGATAGAAATAGTCAAATAATGACGCATCGAATAAAGCCCATTAAATTAAGGGCATCTTTAAATCAAATCTATTCTCTAACAACCCAGGTTTTAACCGCGGCCGAAACGCTGGGATGAAGTTTAACATTAACAGTGTAGATGCCAAGAGCTTTAATCGGTTCAGTAATTTCGATTTTTCTCTTGTCGATCTCGAATCCTTTTTCCTTCATTGAATCGGCGATCATTTGGCTTGTAACAGTTCCGAAAATTTTCTCTTCTTCGCCGACTTTAACGGGAATTGTGATAGATACTTTTTCGATTTCAGCTGCAAGCAATTGAGCCGCTTCAAGTTCTTTAGCTTCTTTTTTAACTATCTGTTTTTTCTCTTCTTCAAGGGCTAAAATATTTCCCTTGGTTGCCTGATATGCAATCTGACGCGGGATAAGATAATTTCTGGCGTAGCCGTCTTTAACGGAAACAACGTCTCCAACTTTTCCCAGCTGATCAAAATTTTTTCTTAATATTACTTTCATCGCCGCTCCTACTTAACTGCTTCTGAAACAAATGGTAAAATAGCCAACTGACGGGCTCTTTTGATTGCCTGGACCAACTCTCTGTGCTGCTTTGCGGTAAGTCCTGTGATTCTGCGGGGAATTATTTTTCCCTGGTCGGTTAAAAATCTTCCAAGTTGTTTTGAGTCCTTATAATCGATGTACCCATCGATGACTCTTTTCACTTTTTTCTGGTTTTTATTTCTTTCATTTCTCATGATTTGTTACTCTTCATTAAGTCTGATTCTTCATCGGTTAAAAATTTATCGAATGAGTTGTCTTCATAGTCGGCATCGTCGGATTCAGAAATAATATCTTCACCGTTAGTGCCCGACTTGGCAAATTTGTTAAGGAATTGAATTCTCTTCGCCTTGATCTCAACGATTGTTCTATTTTTTCCATCTTCAGTTTTGAAAGTTCTGCTTTGGAGTTCGCCATCAATTAAAACAGCACTTCCTTTTTTCAGACGGTCTTTACAGCTGTCCGCTAATTTATTCCATGCAACTACGCCCACATAACAAACATCTTCCTGCCATTGATTGCTGCTGTCTTTGTATCTTCTGTTGGCAGCGACGTGGAAATTTACGACAGGAGTATTGTTAGAGGTCTGCCGGAAAATGGGGTCTTTGGTAAGATTGCCCGCAACAATAACGCTATTAAGTTCTGGCATCTTAAGTTCAGCCATCGTTACCTCCATTCCTTAGATAAATAATAAATTATACCTGGGTTTCGGTTGATTTTAATTGAGCTTCTGCAGCGGCAGCTTCAGCCAGCTTTGACGCTTCTTTTTGTTTAGCAATTGCCTCAAGAGCAAATTTGTCAAGCTGGATCGTAAGATAACGGATTACATTTTCATCCAGTCTGTAGTTGCGTTCAAAAGTTGCGATGAGTTCAGGAGAAGCAGTAAATCTGAAAATAACGTAGTAACCGCTCTTTGCTTTGTTGATCGGGTACGCCAGACGTTTTCTTCCCCATTTGTCGAGATCTAGAAGCTCTCCGCCATGAGTCGTTATTGTTTCCTGCATTCTGGAGATTGTTGCTTCGATTTGATCGTCTTCGAGTGCTGCGTTGATTATAGCAACGCTTTCGTAAGTACGTTTACGCATTGTGTTATTCACCTCCCTATGGGCTTGTGTCCCCCCGCTCAAGCGGGGAGAAGGGTTTATAAATAGGGCTCAAAAATAGGATTATTTAGAGAGCCTTGCAATAATTTCTTTATTAAATAAAATTTAAATTCAATCCGCTTTTGAGCCTTTTTCTTCGTTTTTCGGCTCATCTTTGTGTGGATTATCAATCCTCGGCGGCTTTTGATTCATTCTTGCGCTGTAAAAATCAAGCATCGCCTTGAAGCCACCTGAAATAAATTTTTGGACTAGTTCCGTTGCAAACTCTATTCCTTTTGAAACTGAAGCTTCTTCCTCTTTAGAGAATCTATCCAGAACAAAATCTGCCATTTCACCCTTGTCGAAATTATTTCCTATTCCGAAACGTAGACGGGGAAATGAATCGTACTGCAAATGATAAATAATCGATTTAATTCCGTTATGACCGCCGTCGCTGCCGGATCTTCTTAACCGTATTTCTCCGACGGGTAAATTTACATCGTCAACAAGCAAAAGAATATTTTCGGTTTGAACAGGATGATCTTGAAGAAATTCGAGAAGTGGAACACCGCTTAAATTCATATACGAAGCAGGCTTCATTAAAAAAAAATCGGAAGAGTCTTGCGTCCCTTCCGAATAGTAATAATCTTTCTTTGAAGCTCTGAACTTTAATCTATTTTTCTGAGCAAAACTGTCTAGAATCTGAAATCCAATATTATGACGTGTTAATTCATATTCAGAACCAGGATTGCCCAGTCCAACTACAAGATACAAAAACCTTATTCCTCGTCCTCTGTCTGTTTACCCTTGCTGATTACTTCGGGTTCGGCTTTCTCTTCGCCAGGAGTTTCGGCACCGGCTGCAGTTTCAACAACAGCTCTAGGCAATACCACAGAAACGATCATAACTTCAGGATGCTGAACGAATCTAACATTCTCAATTGCAAGATCGCTTATATGTATTGAATTGTTGAGGCCGAGTTCCGAAATATTGACAACGATATGCTGCGGAATATTTGCGGGCAGACAGGAAACAGTAACTTTATGAAGCGACTGCTGAACTATGCCGCCTTCTTTAACTCCTTTTGCCTGACCTTCAAATACAACAGGCACTTCAATTTCAATCTCCTGATCTGCTGAAATTCCCAAGAGGTCAAAATGAACCACGCGGTCCGTGACGGGATCAAATTGAACATTTTTCAAAATTGATTTGTGCTCTTCGCCATCATCTATTTTCAAATTGACAATGTGTGTTTCAGAAGTGAACACAATTGGTTTTAATGCTTTTTCAGAAACATAAACCGGGATAGGTTCTAAACCTTTCATATAGAAAATTCCGGGTACGTTTCCGTTCTTTCTCAATTGGTTCACTGTGCCTTTTGTAGAAAGAGCTCTTTTGCTTCCGCTAACTAGTATTTCTGACATTGCTTAATTATCTCCAAGTATAATTTCTTTTCTAATTTTTGTCTATCTCGAATAATGAACTTATCGATTCATTCCTGTGAGAGCGTATAATAGCCTGCGCAAAAAGATCGGATGCAGAACGCACAATAATTTTTCCGCCCGCATCGTGCTTCAGAGGAATGCTGTCTGTAACATATAATTTTGTCAATTGCGAATCAGTCACTCTGCTTATTGCATCGCCTGAAAGAAGAGGGTGTGTAACCGCTCCGTAAATTTCCAAAGCGCCTCTCTCTTTCAATGCCTTAACCGCATTTACGAACGTTCCAGCGGTATCAATAAGATCATCAACAATAAGAACATTTTTACCTTCAACTTCACCGATGATGTTCATGGTTTCTGCCAAATTATGCTTGGGCCTTCTTTTGTCTATAACAACCAGACCGGCATCCAGTCTTTTGGCATAAGATCTTGCCAATTTAATGCCTCCCATATCGGGTGAAACCACAACCAAGTTTTGAAGCTTGTCTTTAAAAACATTTGTAAATGCCGGTGAGGCGTACAAATGGTCGAACGGAATATCAAAAAATCCTTGAATCTGAGCAGCATGGAGGTCCATTGTAATTACTCTGTCTGCTCCGGCTTTTGTAATCAGATTCGCGACTAATTTTGCGGTTATTGCAACACGAGGCTGATCTTTGCGATCCTGTCTCGCATAACCGAAATACGGCATAACAGCCGTTACTCTTGTAGCGCTCGCTCTTTTAGCCGCATCAATTGTAATTAAAAGTTCCATCAGATTTTCTGCAGGCGGATGTGTCGATTGAACAATGAACACATCTCTGCCTCTGATGTTTTCTATGAACTTAACCCAAATTTCACCATCGCTAAAACGTCTGAAGTCAATCGTTCCAGGGGATAAGTTTAAATGATTACAAATTTTCCCGGTCAAGTCTTTGCTTGAAGTACCGGAAAATATGAGCGGCTGCTGCTCCATTTGTAATTTATCTTCTTTTAGTTCCAAAAACAGTTGGCAAATATAAAGAAATCAATAAGGCGTGTCAAATCAATCGGCTTTCCCTTTTTGACCGCTTTTTTGAATTTATTTCATCCTTTTGCTGAAAAGAAATACTACAACCACAATAAAAACTCCGAGAGCGCAGAAATAGATCCATACAGGAGTTTCTTTAAGTTTGAATGGCCGGTAAGTCGCAGTTATATATTTACCCGTTCCGATATCATCGGGCGTGTATTTCCATGTCAGTTTGTTCATCTCAATTTCGGTCGCGTTATGGCTTAAAGTCTCGCCCGGGAGATAATAAACATATGTGATTGAGAAATTCTTGCTCTGGTAACCGAATCCCGTTGCGATCGGAGGAACAAATTGCGAAAATATTTTTGTGTTCTTAGGCCCATCCTTAATTGAAAGCTCCGATTTGCGGAATGCGGGTGTACGGTTCAGAGAATCGAGACTGTTGAAATCCAATGTGATCTGAGTATGAATTGTGCTGTCGTTAAGGTCTTTATACACTTCCGCCTTCTTTATGGAACTGTAGGCGGAAGAAAACTCTTTATAAACCGAATCTTTACTGAAAATTCCGAGTTGTTCAGCCAATGAAGAGTCTTTTGCAGTAGACCATTTCATCCAGTAGTGAATGAACATGTTGCCCGAGCCGTCTTTCTTTATAGTTGTTATCTGGGTATAGTTAAGGCAGCCGTTCAGAAATATGAAAAAGAATAAGAATGAAACCGGTAAAATTTTACGGTACATAACTCGTGTTTTTTTTTGAACAAATATGCGAAAAAATAGGTTAACAAAATAGGAGTTTGATTTATTAATCCAACTCTTTATTTTTGCGCGCGGATTTAATGTTCAGGGAATTAATTTATGCCAACATACGATTATAAATGCCTCGATTGCGGAAATACATTCGAACATTTTCAGAGAATAACGGAAGAGTCTTTGACTGCTTGCCCTAAATGCGGCGGTCATGTAAAAAGATTAATAGGAGCCGGCACGTCACCGATTTTCAAAGGGAGCGGATTTTACCAAACCGACTATAAGAACACCGGAAAAAAAGGAACTGACAGCTCTTCGGAAAAAAAATAAATTTTCAAGAAATTAGAAATCTAATCCGATAGAAATCAGATAATTCGGCTGAGAAAATTTGTTCAGATCGTATTTCCAGGCTATATCAAGGCGCCATAAGAAAAGCATATAGAGGCGGAATCCGACTCCGGTGCTCATCAAAAGATCGTTTGTGACTATAGAACCGTTTTCATTTCTTCCAATCAGTTTCAATTTGTCCGTTGTATCCCATGCGGCTCCCGCATCAATAAACGCTACCCCCAATATATTTTGAAAGAAAAGAGGCAACCCGCCGGTCAATAGATATCGGATTATCGGAACCCGAAATTCCAAATTGATAAGGCCGTATTTACTTCCCATTCTCTCTGCATAATCATATCCGCGAAGAGGGAGAGCCGGCGAGAGAAATGCGTAATCGCTTGTATTCGAGATCGGAATGCCTCCGGTGGCAAATTTTCTGTTGATCCAGTTTTCCGTACCGCCTATAAAAAATCTTTGCGGATTTGCCCCGGCAGAGAATCCACCTGAAAGCCTGAAGACAAAACCGTTATCGAACCAGAAGCGGAAATAATTTCTGTAGTCAAATGTCAGTGAATAAAAACTTTGAGTCTTTCTCATAAAACCCGGATCTCCGAAGGCAGTGACCGAATATCTTGTTCCTTCGATAGGCGATGTATAACCCCACAAAACATTATCCTGCACAAAGCTGAAAGAGGGGAGTGTGTAAGTATTGTGGTCCGACAAAACAGAAGTGTTGTCTAAATTATCCGCCGTTACACTTAGAAGGCTCAACCCGAAATCGATGCGGTGAAAGCGGTCCAAAGGATAACTGGCTGTTCCAACCAATCCGAAATTTGTAAATCTATAGAGCTCTGAACCGAAGTAACCATCTTTGTAAAGGAACCGCGCTGTGTGAAAAGCCTGAATACCCAAATCCATCCTGTCTCTCAAATAAAAATAGGCTAAACCGTAATCGCTGTTCTTTATGTCCACCTGAAGGCTCGTCTGACCAATAAGCCTGTGGTTGCCAAGCACATCGCTGAAGGAAAGCACGGTGGTTCCCAACAATCCGTAGAATGTACTGTAGCCCGCGTTTGCGTAGATCAAATCCGGAGAGAAATTAATTTTGTACTTGCTTACAAGGAAATTTCCGTTTTTGTCCAATGACTCTTTGAAAAGCTGCTTTTTCATCTCTATGCGTGCGCTGTCCGAATCATTCTTATCACTTATAAATACATATTTTCTGTATGCGATATTTACCGAATCTTCATAAACATTTTTATCGCTTACATACTGCCCGCTGAAAATTCTTGTTCTGGGCTTTTGAACGGTTGAATCTGGAACAGCAGCCAAAGTTTTGTGAAGAGAATCTTTCGCGGCCAGGGATTCAGTCAATATTAAATTCTCGTTTTTCTTTTTCTCTTTGATTAAACTTTCCATATACTTTGTAATCTTAAGAGAATCGGAAGCAATGCCCATGTCGAAAGGATTATTGATCAAAAAAATGTTATATCCTGAATTGTAAAGAGCTGTAAACGCTAATTTCTTTCCGTCGTATGTTGTAGAGAGCTGTCCCAAATCGCTTTGAGAATTTGTGATAGGTACCGCTTTATATTCCAGAGAGGATTTAACGGTATCGCTATCCGAAGTTTTAATTTTTTTCCTGTAGATATTATTTATACCGTTGCGGTCCGATACAAAAAGAATCTCTTTCCCGTCCGCAGATATAGCCGCATATTTTTCATCGCTCAAATCCCAATCCGTTATGCGGTCTATTTTTTTTGATTCCACATCTATGGAGTAAAGGTCCATCTGTTTGTAGTTGTGTTTGAACATGTCAAAATCTTTTGTGGAAACGGTCTGATGCAGGTCTGCCCCTCTGTCTGAAGAAAAAATAATTCTCTTTCCGTCGGGGCTCCATACCGGCTCGGAGTCGCTGTAAATATCGTCCGTGAGATTTGTCAGATTTTTAGTGGTGAAGTCATATATGTAGATATCCGACTGAACGCTATTCTGACCGATGAAGGCTAATTTTTTTCCGTCACGCGACCAGTTCACGGATTCGATTCCGATCATTTTAAATGGAAGAGAATAACTTTTGTCCGTATCGACATCAATGATAGTAATTACATCGAAGCCGCTGCTTGTTGAAGAAAGGGCGAGTTGTTTGTTATCAGGAGACCATGTTAGTGACGGGTGCAATACAGTAAGTTCTTCAAAATCGGTAGTCCATCCGCTCTCTACAATTTTTTTTATTACCTTACCGTCATGCGCATTCATTACATAAACGTTCAGATAAATATCCCGGTCTGATATGAAAGCTATTTTGTCTCCCTGGGGAGATAGAACCGGGCTGGTGTTATAAAAGCCGACATCCTTCTTGTTGTCTGTAAGTCTTTTTGAAAGTTCATCGGGATCCTGTGTTACAGAGATATCAGGCCAAAATTGTTTCTTCAAACTTTTTTTCCATCTCTCGTTAAGTTCTTCTATGCTTATTCCCAATGTGGATTTCATTGCACTTTCCAGAGTGCCGGAGGACTGGACGCTGTTAATAAGCTCTCCAACTTTCTGTCTTCCGTAATTATCAGAAATGTATTTAAAGACAGCCTGCCCACCGCGGTAAGCCAGATATCCGTCCAGTTGGTTTATATCCGGCAAAGTCTCGCTGATGATAGCATTTCGAATGAACATGTCCGTATTGGTTTCCCAGCCCTGAGATAGAAATTCAGCGCTTCCCTCCATGAACCAGTTGGGAAGCTGAAGAGAGATTCCTTTTGCAATTATATTTTGTACGGTTCCGCCGTAATACATGTCCCTCATTACTGCATGCACAAGCTCGTGTGCAATCACATGCTGAAATTTTTTATAAGAACCTTCAAACGGAAAGACCACACGGTTTTTGAAAGGTTCGGTAAAACCCCCGGTGCCTTTGCCGGTATATTCATCGGTTACATTTGTTTCCTGAAAATCATTATGTGAATTATAAACTATTAGAGTTATTCTGTTTGTGATCTGATAACTTATATCTTGCTGAATCTGGTTCAATGCTTCTTCTGCAGCAGAAGAGGTAAACTCTGCAATTTTTTCTCCGCCGGTTGAAAAATAGATATCGAAGTGCCGCGTTTGAATGTAGAACCAGTCGAATTCTTTATAATTAACTTTGTTCTGCCCGAACTGTGCGAACGACACAGAACTGAAGAATAAACCCAAAACCAATGGGAAGAAAAATTTTTTCATCGCAAACCGCCTTTTAAAAAATTAATCCTCTAATAAAATAAAATCAATTTCCCGTCTCTCTTCGTCAACGCGTTTAAGTTTTACGTTGACTTTATCTCCGAGACGGATTCTTCTGCCGGTTCTTTTTCCGATTACGGCATAATTTTTTTCATCGAACACGTAAAAATCATCCTGCATATCGCGCAGGCGAATCAGACCTTCAGAAAGAGTCTGGCTCAGCTCAACAAAAATTCCGAAATAAGTTATTCCGTTTACAACTCCGTGGAATTCTTCGCCCACTCTTTCTTTAAGATACTCAATTTGTTTCAGTTTTACAGAGAGCCGCTCTGCATTTATTGCATTGCGCTCCTGAGCCGATGAATGATTGCAAATTTCTTCTAATTCTTCCAGCGATAAATTTTTCTCCGCCTCTCCGGAATTAAATTTATTTATGATATCGTGGACAATCAAATCCGGAAAGCGGCGGATAGGAGATGTAAAATGAGTATAATGTTTAAAACCCAATCCGTAGTGTCCGATATTCTTTGTCGAATAGACAGCTTTTGCCATCGACCTGATTGCCACTTCGTTCACAACAGCTTCTTCTTCCTTCCCCTGTACCTCTTCCAGAAGCAGTTGAAATTGTTTGCTCTTGTTCGCCGACTTGGGATCGAAATGGTATCCTAAAGTTTTAACGAACCGTGCGAACTCTTCAATTTTTTCTCTGTCCGGCAGATCATGCACCCTGTAAACAAACGGAACCGGCTTTTTGTTCTTGGCAGATTTGATATGTTGAGCTACAATCTGATTCGCAAGAAGCATAAATTCTTCTATTAACTTGTGGCTCTCCTTTACTTCTTTAATTTTGACTTCTAAAGGGACGCCGTTTTTATCCAGGCTGAATTTCACTTCTGTAGTGAAGAAATTTATGCTCCCTTTAGACATCCGTTTTGACCTTAAGGTTTGAGCCAGCCTGTTGAGTTTTAAAATCTCCTCTGCAAAATCTCCCTTCCCGGTCTCGATTATTTTTTGCACTTCATCGTAAGTAAATCTTCTTTTGGAATTAATTACCGATTTGCGGATTTCATACGAGACAACTTTTGAACGCGGAGTCAATTCCGCAATGACCGAATAAGTAAGTCTGTCTTCATCCGGCACGAGTGAACAGATTTTATTTGATAATTTTTCGGGAAGCATGGGAACAACTTTGCCCACCAAATAGACGCTTGTTGCCCGCCTCAGAGCTTCTTCATACAGAGCCGTTCCGTCTTTCACAAAATGGCTAACATCCGCTATATGAATTCCCACCAAGAAATTTCCGTTAGGCAGGTCTGCTATTGAAACTGCGTCGTCAAAATCTTTGGCGTCTTCCGGATCGATTGTAAAGATTGTTTTATTGCGCAGGTCCAGTCTTTTTCTGATTTCGGAATTAGAGATCTCTTCAGAGATTTTTTCGGCATCTTTCAATACTTCTTTGGGGAATTTATATGTGAGTCCGAATTCTCTTGCGATGGATGAAAGTTCCGCATCAAAGCTTCCGGCTTTTCCAAGGACTTCTTTTACTGTGCCTGTTGGGTTCTGCCGCGGAGATTTCCAGTCGATATCTGTAACAACCACTTTATCGCCGGTCTTTGCCCCCGAAAGTTTATTTGCCGGGATAAAAATATCCGTGTGAATTTTCTTTTCATCGGGTTTGATAAAGAAGAATGAATGATCTTTGTGAAGTGTGCCCGTAATTTCCGTTCTCTTACGCTCAACTATTTTTACAACTTCACCTTCGAGACTCTTTCCCCGGCGTGAAGAAATTAGGGTGATCTCAACGGTGTCGCCGTCGAACGCGGTGTTGAAATTTTTTCCCGCGATGAAGACATCTTTAACATCTTTATTCTTTAGCGCGACAAAACCGTAATCCCCGTTCTCCAAAATCTGTATGGTGCCAATAAGTTTTCCGGAGGAAGGAGAATTAAATTGAAAACGTTTCCCTTCTTTTTTAAGGAACCCCTCCTCAAAGAGAGAATGAAGAAAATGTTTCAGCTCGGCATAGCCGTGTTCATCCGCGATCTGCAGTTTCTTTGCAAGGTCTTTGGCTTTTATTTTAAGAGAGGGATGATTTTTGAAAAAAGAAATAAGTTGTTTTTTCATTAAAACTCGAATTTATATTTGAGCGCAAGTTCGCTTATCTTTTCTTCTAAACCAAATGTAGAGACAATCGGTTCCTTTCTTTCCACACGCAGAAGGAAACTCGGGCCAAGCGGCGACCATTCCAGTTTTACATTTGCTTTGCCGATATTCAAAAAACTGTCCGTTGTGCCGCCGAATGTGTAGCGGAAATTCTGCGTCCTACCGGAAAGGGAGATCTTTGTCGCGTATGTGGTCTGATTGATCTGAATGTTGTTTACTAAATCTCCGACAGCCGAATTGACGAAATTGGATAATATTGAACCAAGGAATGAAGTGGCTGTGTTGCCGATAAGATTTGTCTGTCCCGCAACGTTGGTTTTATCCTGCGCGGTCAAATCGTCTTTGAATTTTCCGATGAAGATGAATGAGAATGCGTCGGCATAGTCATATCTTGTATCGCGCACATTATTCTGAATATTCTTTGCGCCCACATAAACGCCAATGCTCTCGTTATTTCCGGCTAAACTTTTTCCCAGTTCGCTAAGAGGAGAACGGATTTTAATCTTTACGGCAACTTCCTGTGGAGTGCCCGTCTCATCGCGAGGATTTATATATTCATCGGTATAGGTCGCAATAATATCCAGGTAGGGATCTGTGATATCTCTCTCGAAGCGGAGAAGTCCGGTAGCTTCAAAAGTTTTTATGAAGTCCAATTTTGATCCGCGCAGAAGTTCAAACACGCCCTGCGCTCTGGTCTCTCCGCTTATATTGGAATATTTCAAACCGCCGTTCATTTCGACGAACAATTTTTGATTTACAGCCTGGGATAAAATTACAACCGCCTTAGCGCTGTTCTCGCTTTTAATTCCGATCTCATAATCAAAGTTGATGGGGGTCTCAAGTTCTTCCTTATAGTTGGCAAGATCTTTTTCTTTGGAAAGGACCTGCTGGAAACGCACAAGTTCTTTATCAATGCGGCTGGAATCCTGCACGTAGATAAAATTGAAATTTTTATTTGAACCGCTGTTGTTCTCTTCGCTCGTTGTGTATGTGAGATTTGTGTTCTTTAAAAGTATATCGCCTTTGAAAAAGATCCGGTCGCCGTTCTTCGAAAGGATCCAATCGCCGTCGGAACCTATTAAGAGATCACCGTAGAAGAGAGGGCTGACGGATTGGGTAGGAGCTCCCAATATTGCAAGATCTCCGTTGAATATCAGCTTAATATTTCTAGTTTTGAATCCGTCAAAATCGATTCCGCCTGTGCCGTATATTATTCCGGGAAAGTTTGTTCCGCCGTTATTAGCAACCAGCATGCTGTCTACACTCATCGATCTGTCCTTAAAACTCAATCTCATTCCGCATTTATAATTGAGATTGTTGAAACGCATTTTAAAATCCCCGTCCGTCAAATTTATGAAACCGGAATAAACGGGCGATTTAAAAGTCCCGGTGATGTTGAGATCTGATGTGAGTATGCCTCGCTGATCGCTTATCAACGGTAAAATTTGGCCCAGTGAACTGAGATTAAAATGTTTCGACCTGATTTGAATATTGATAGGATTATTTTGCAAAAAGCGCTCCTCTGCGCCGGTGAAACTCAAATCTATTGGAAGAGTTCCGAACAGAGAAAATAACGGCTTCTCTTCGTTCGATGTGGAATCCAGGAATGCCAGATTAGCCGTGAGATTTTTTCCGGAATAATGAACCAATCCTTTAAAATTTCCGGAAGGAGCATTGGGAAGCTTAAAATCCTTCATTTGCGCTGAGAGATCGATAAGAGGATTCTCCAGGGTGCCTATAATTTTTGCGTATGCAGAGCCGTTGACATGAAGGCGGTCGTCCGTTAATCCTAAAAGATACCGTTCAAGAATATCTCCGGAAATTCCTGCAGCATTTAAAGTAAGATCCTGCTTGCCTGAACTTTCTATGGAGCCGCTTAAACTTATAAGCGTTGTATCCCGTTTGATGTTGCATTGGACAATT
>JAKAMT010000088.1 GCA_021812705.1 Bacteroidota bacterium
TTTTAATTTAATAACCGGAAGAAAAGCAGCGAAGGAATTTTTTGCAGAAAAAGAGAAAATCTATGTAACTGCTTTAGAATTTCTTTTAATTATGAGAGGAATTTTAGTCTGATGGAATCTAATGAGCAGATGAATTATTTCAAAGAGAAATTCAATTTACAGAAGGGCGCCACAATATAAGACGCCGCGACCGATTATGTCTATCCTTTTCGACATTTGCGAAATGCTGCCCCAAATTAGTATAAATCATTGTCTGTGAGACCTTCTAAGCTCATTAATCAAGGTTATCCTAATGGTACTGCTACAATATCTATTCATAGAATTTCTTCATTCAAAACTCTCAACTGCTTTCTGGTGATTACCAGCAATTATTTTCCCATCTAGATTTACTTTACGATTGCGGGATAAATACTTATCTCTGCTAATCTGCACTAATCATCATTTATTGAGCTTTTGGAGATCAAAATGCTCTTGAAGAGAGTTATAAATATTTGATTCTATTTTTGTAATCGTTCTCTTCTTTGGTTCACAAGTTCAATATAGCCGCTCTTCAACCCGTCTAACAAAAAAGAATGATTTACTTTTTCAATTACCTCTTTTTCCTTCGAGGTAAACCTTGAAATTATTTTCTCAGCGCGATCTTTTTTAATTCCAATTCTTGATCCTAGTTCTAAAAAATCGACGCGAGTGTATTTACTTCCGGCTTTATATTCTTCAGTCGTAAAATTATCTTTAAAAAATTCCAAGGCGGTATCCGGCTCTATATTTATATGGATCCGCGTATTCATTAAATCATAAGCGGGTGTCAAAGTGTAATCGCCGAATTGTTCATTTCTGAAAAGAGAAAAATTCTTTAAGTGTGCGTCTCCATTACAAATCAGATAATTGAAAATAATCATCGAATATAATTTTTCTATCTCAACCGGGTAAGCCGCCACATACTTTTTCATTAACTCCGCCATTTCTTCGTACGAATAATAATATTTGTAATTCTTGCCGGCATTCTCTTCGGATCTGTTTGCTAATTGTGCAAAGTCTTCTTGTAACAATTTGCTTCCATCATACAAAACATCAAATCTTTTTACGATATATAGCACCTCCCCATCTTTAAAATACATTATTCCATTTGGAGGAGTATTGATGTCAAATACCTGGTTCGCAATCTGCATTGTAAGGTGTTCATTCGCCGGAATATTTTCCATGTGGTGAAAGGATCCGTATGAAACAGGCTTAATAATATATCTTCCCCCTTCTTCGGTCAGAACCAATTTCTTCTTTTCTAATTTAGCAGAATATTTTACTTGTATCCCGGAAATAGAGAGCCGATCGCTCTGGTTCATGCGATGCTCGTTAAATTCAGGACGAGTAAAGGATAAAATATGATTCACTTTCCTGCCGTCGAACAATTTTTTTTGACATGATCTGCAATAAGAATCGGATGTTTCCTTAAAACAACTATGACACTTTGCCATCTTAAATTGCCTCTTTTATTTGGACAGCTCCAATAGTGTTCTGAGCGGTTTTTAATAATCTCGTAAAATGATCATTTTCATCAATTCCCAACTTCCTGCATTGTAATAACTTCATGTCTCCCTCGCTCAGTAATCCAAAGAAAAAGGGGAATAGATATTTTGAATGATATTCCATTTGACTTTTGGGAAATGTTAAACTTATTGCCGGCTTGTTTGCATCGGAGAAGTATCTCTCTTCATATTGGAATATATATTCACTATCAGTCTGAATTAAGTAACCTGCCAGGTTATCATTGACATACACAGATGCTTTTTTATCCATTATGATTTAACCTTTATCTCTATTGAAAGTCCAAGAGCATCCATTAGTTTAACTAATGTATGAAGAGTAGGATTGGCCCGGCCATTTTCAATATCAACCAATTTTCTTAGTGTTACACCCGAAACAGCAGATAAATCCTTTTGAGTGATATTTAGAATGCCTCTTCGTTGTTTAATAATTCTTCCGAATTCATTTTTATCCATTTCACACCGTATTATGCACTATGATACACTTTTGTACAAAAATAATGCAATGAATATGTTTTGTCAAGAAAAATATGCACGATGGTGCACATTAGAGTGTGATTACCACCTGCCCATCAGCTTACATACCGAAGACAGGCTGACTGGATTAAAATCTCGTCCCCCTGCCTTTTATTTAAAACAAAATACCCGGTTAACCCGGGCATTTCAAACTATTAAATCTTAACTCAAAACTATCAACTCTTCACTGCTCTTTTATTCCAGCTCTCCCTTAAATGCTTTTTGCATCAGCGAGTTGAAAAGGTTTTCCAATTCCACTTCTGATTCTTTCTGTTTTTCTTTCAGCTTTTCTGTTTTTTGAACAAGTTTGGCAAATTGTTGTTGGAGATTTATAGGGGGAATCAAAACTTGAAAATTTTTTACATCTTCTTGATTAATGCTTGATTGATTGACGGCATCTTTTGCGACTTTAAGTATCTGACCCTTCATAAAATCTGTGGTTAGTAGTTTAGTTAAATAGACCGGGTGAATTCTATCATCAACGGAAAACCGCATCATATTAGATTCGAAAATCATAGGTTCTTCCAAAAGAGGTATTAATCCACATTTGCCTAAGTATTCTCTACTATTCACTCTATTAATGACAATGTTGTTCTGGATTAATCCATACTTTTGTATTTCTTCGGATGAAACTTTAACTCGTTTTAATTTTTCTATTCCATAAATCTTACCATCATAAAATGAATCGATTCTTAAAATCCTTGTTCCGGAACCATATTCGCTAGAATGTTTATAAATACCGTTTTGTGGTTCTATCACAAAATATTCGGATAAACATCTTACTTCCCATCCTTTAGGATTCCTTACCGGATCTCCAAACATTTCTATAAATGCCGACTGGAGAAATTGCTCGGTCAGCTTGTCTGCCTCCCGGCGTTTTTGTTTTGCCTGGTCGGCTTTCTCTAAAATCTCTGCAATTTGTTTTTGGATTGGAAGTGATGGATACTCAATTTTTATTTCTCTCAACTGACTGTTGTTAAGTATCGGAACGATAGCTTTATTAGCCTTATAAACTAGACGATGAGAATTATTTCTAAACCAGTAGTAAGCATAATTTACATCAATATTAGCTTTGAATTTTATTCCAGTAATCTGTTGATTGGTCGATCCATCACGAGTGATGATACCAACGCGACCAATATTTCCTATACATGTTATTAGCAAAGTATCTTTTGGAAATAATACAGCTTTTCTTTCTAATATAGCTTTTTTTGTTAGAGTTCGTTCTGTTAAGCTCAGATTTTTAGAAACACCAACATCAGCAGGAGTAAACCAAAGTATTGCCCCACCAAAATAATCCTTGAATTGTGTAGGAGGAGTTTTCCCAGTAGTTATAAATTCAGCAACCTCACCAACAGATTTATGTTGCCAGCCGGAAGGAAGTTTATTCATTTTTCTTAAATTTTTTAGACAGCATTTTTTGTGTTTTATTTAATTCACTCTGTAAGAGTTTTTCGTTGGGGAGAGCAAGTTTATATTCCGCCGCAAGAATTTTATTAGGCAATCCTTCAAGCGCATACTTAGCAACCGCGGAATCTTTCTCCGCGCAGAGTATCAAACCGACCGGAGGATTTTCATTTTTGTTTGTCCATTTCTCTTTCGCGTAGTTAAGGTAAATGTGCATTTGTCCCGCATCGGCATGTGTAAACTTTCCGACTTTTAGATCTATGACAACGAGGCATCTTAACTTGCGGTGGAAGAAGAGGAGGTCAACGCGGTACCATTCGCCGCCGATGCGGAGGCGTTTTTGCCTGCCGATAAAAGCGAATTCGCTCCCGAGTTCTAGCAGAAATTTTTCAAGATGTTTTATCAAAGCTTCTTCGAGATCGCTTTCGGAGTATTCATCTTTAAGACCAAGGAATTCGAGAACAAAAGGATCTTTGATCTCTTCTTCGGGAGTTACAATATCTTCCGGTAAAGGTTTTTCCCCCTTCTTAAGGATAGCGGATTTATTTTTTGAAAGAAGAGTTCTATCATAAAATTGAGAAGAGATTTGCCTGTCCAACTGGCGGACAGACCAGCCGCTGCGGAGAGCTTCCGATTCATAAAATTTTCTTGCCCCCTCATTTTTAACTCTGCGCACAAGCATTACATAATGCGACCATGAAAGGGGAAAAGCGTCCATAAGTAGATTGAGACCGAAATTCCGGGACGATGTCTCGGGAATCCGGGCGGGCGATTTCCGAGACGGTGTCTCGGAAATTGATTCGGAATTGTAAGCCAAATAAAAGAGGCGCATCGATTCCAGATTGTCAACTGAAAATCCTTTTCCGAATTTAGCGGTTAAATCCGATGATAACCGGGGAAGAAGATTAAGCCCATAAACAGCTCTATCACTCCCATTCTGTTCATACTCCACAACTCTTCTGCCGATAAACCAATATGTTGAGGTTAGAATAGAATTTACAGTACGGGCAGAAAATTTGCGGGCGCTCTCGAGAACACCGCTTATATCTGTAATGAGCGCTGAATAGTTATTTTTAATTATTGCGCCGCTTTTCTTTTTTGATTTAGCCACAATGAAATTTTATCTCTTCTAATAATTTATTTCTTTGAGAGCATCTGTTTTATATTCTCAATATCAGATTCAATTTCCTTCTCCAGCTTCAATACTTTCCGCATAATGAGTTCCGGTTTCTCGTATTCAATCTCCTCATATTCAATTTTTTTGTAGCGGCTTATAGAGAGATCATATTTGTTCTCTTTGATCTCTTTTACATCAACCAGTAAAGATTTTGCGGAAAATTCTTTCCTGTTCCACTTTTCAATTATATCCGGTATATCGTTGGCTTCAGTCTTATTGCGTTTATCATCAAGGGAATAACCATCTGCCTGCATATCGTAAAACCAGACTTTATCTGTTATGCCGCCTTTCTGAAAGACAACTACAGCAGTAGAAACTCCTGCGTATGGTTTGAACACGCCGGACGGCATAGAGATAATTCCTTCCAGCTTACATTTATCAATAAGAATCTTTCTGAGATCAATGTGCGCGTTGCTTGTTCCGAACAGAACGCCATCCGGGACTATAACGGCCGCGCGTCCGCCCATTACAAGAAGGTCATAGATTAATTCAATAAAAAGGAGTTCCGTTTTTTTGGTTTTTAACTTGAAGCGGCTGTTTACATCGTTTTCGTCAATTGATCCCTTGAAAGGAGGATTGGCGAGTACTACATCATAAATTTCCTTCTCGTTAAATTTTTTAGAAAGTGTATCCGTGTAGAGAATCTTCGGATTATCTATACCGTGAAGCATCAGGTTCATCGCTCCGATGCGCGTCATTGTTGAATCGAAATCATATCCGGTAAGCGAGTGTGTTTTTAGAAAGTTGAAAAGCTTTTTGTCGGCAATTTTATCGCCTATTAAGTGATGCGGAATACCTTCTTCATCATAATCCAGCACCTCAGAACTCGTGTTGCTTTCAAGTATATGTTGATAAGCATTAAATAGAAATCCTGATGTGCCGCACGCGGGGTCGCAAACTCTTTCCCCGATTTTAGGATTAACAAGCTTAACCATCATTCTGATTATGTGGCGCGGTGTTCTGAATTGTCCGTTTTTACCCGCGGTGGCCAGTTGGGACAGCAGGTATTCGTACATGTCACCCTGCACATCAACATTCTGTTCGCTGATGTGGAGATCATCTATAATCTTTACAGCCTCTTGCAATAGGGATGCTTTCGGAATAATGAAATACGCATCCTGCATGTGCTGTGTGAATGTGCTTGTCTCTCCCCCAAGGTTACGAAGGAATTCAAATACTTTATCCCGCACATGCTTTAACATCACATCACCGGGAAGCTGGGACCAGTAGGACCAGCGGCACTCTTTATCCTTAGCGAAAAGTGATTTGTACTTTGTGTTTCTCCGCTTAGCCGATGCGATGCCTGCATTGTCGTTATCTTCCAATCTTTTAAGAAAGATTAGATATGACATCTGCTCGATTGCCGTCAGCGGATTAGAAATTCCGCCCGACCAGAATTTATCCCAGAGAGAATCTACTTTTTGTTTTATGTTGGAGGAGGATATCATAATTATATTTTGAAGTTCTTATTATAAATTTTTTTTGACAAAATATTTAAGTAATAAGATAAAACCTTAATTGTATCTTCGGCCATATGAATCTTGTAGTCTATAAGGCGACTTTCTTTTGGGTGAACCAACGAATCTCTTAATTCTTTTGCAATCAATAAGTCTCGCCAATGTCTTGTCGATTTATCAAAATTACTTTTGGCTATCGTTACTAATAAAAATTCAAGTTTATTTTCAATTGATTCGTATTTATCACCATTCGAAATTTTAAATTGTCCTTTGTCTAGGTTGACGCGTTTCTCTTGTAAAAATGCTCTTTCATTGACTGACAGATCATTGAACCTGTTCGCAATATCTAGACAAGTCTTATTAATCCAGCCTTCGAAAGCTGCCCAAGCCAATAACAGGGAGGCCTTAATGTATCTATCGGTAATTGAGTCTCGCTCAGCATGCTTTTGGGCCTCTAAAAGAAAAAATTTACTGTCTTCAAATAATGATGTAATCACTTGAACAATATTTTTAGACATCATCATTTTAACCTTAATAATTTTTTCTTTCTTTCTTCTTCTAAAGAAAAGGTTAGAAAATTTGTTACCGCAGCATCAATTAAATTGTGTGTAATTGTAGGTTCTTGCTTCTCGGAATATAAAAGAAATAACTCAATAAGTTTTCCCCTTTCTTTTCGGTCCGATCTTGTACCTAGACCGCGATAGGTTTTATGATCGGTTAAATGTTTGTATTCTGACATTTCTTGAGCTGATAAAGGATTTTTGCTCTTAGTTCTATCTTGAAGTTTGTAAAACTTTTCGAGACGCTTTTTATCTTTTTGTAACAATCCCGCCACGAAGGCCCAGGCTGATAAAATACTAGGAGTGAGAGCTTTTGTTTTGAATTCATTGAATTTAGATAATTCAGGATCTTTCCTAATGCTTTCCATTTGTTTCTTGTGAAGTTTTGCAAAGATTTTACCCGCCTCAGCAAGAGAAGAGTCCTCTAATAATTTAATTCTTTCGTTATGATTTAATTTTAAATACTTTTCATTGGCTTCATTACTAGCTAAATTATAATGTGCTCTATTCACTAGTGCATCTTTATTTTCTTTACCTAAATGAAAATTAATTACAAAGGTCCTTGCCATTCTCGCAGTGATAATTCCTTCGTTATTTTTCTTTTCAGCAAATTCTTTACTAATTAGACCAACCGTTTTGCACCAATTTCGCAATTGTGGACCCAACACTGTCTCTTGCATTCTGTCAAGAAGGTCCATGGGGACATTAATGTTTGCATTGGAAACCTGAGCAATATCATTTCTTTGGGCTATCGTTAAACCAAAAAATACTCTGAAACCATGGTATCGATTGAGACCCGCTTTATAAGACTCCTCAATCGATTTTGCTCGGTGCTGACCACCATAAATTTTTAATGGCTTATCTGCTCTACTCCCCGAAGACATAAATTCAACTATTATATCATTGAATTGTCTGCCTTTTTTTGCATCTTCCTGCATCTTAAGAAACAACTTATGTAAGGGTAGTAGACTTCTGTTTGCTTTTATATCATCTTGTTCTTCGGGATCTAGCGATGCTTCATAATCTAATTTATCATATATATTGTTAGCGGAAAGATGACAGTCTATATAAAAAGCTTCGTTTTTTCCGTCTTGCAATAAATAAAAAGGATAATTGTTTTTACTTTCGAAAGATTCAATGTCATTCCGAAAATTTTCAATTAATAGTCTTATATTTTTAGGGGGTTGTTTGCCCTCGGGGACCTGAACGAATAAATCATTTTTCATAAAATATCCTTTTTAAATATTAAGCTACTAGTTTTTTTGTTAATTCCACTAATTCATTTACTTCCGCTTCACTAAATAACTTCTCAACAGCATTCACTCCAAAATTCGTAAATGGAGGTTCATAAAGATCAGCCGGCTCAAGTTTATGATGCTGTATAAAGAAGTTCTGCACCGCGCGCAAGAAGCGGGATTGGTCCGCATTGTAGTTATGCTCTATTATAAATGAATCAAATGCCTTCCTAACTATCGTTTCGTATGTAGGAAGCGTTTCCAAATTCAGGATGTGTTTTAGAAAATCGATAAAATTACCTGCACGGATTCCGTAAGCTTTAAGCATGTTCTGTTCATCAAGCGAAAGCTCGTCGGTGTTAAATTCCTGTTCGAGAGTTTTTTCGAGATCAATCAGAGCATCAATGCCCACTTCCTCTTTATTCTTTAATTTCAGTATGGTCGGGTGCTCGCTGGCAAGTTTGAGTATTCTTTCTTCTATCCGCTTCCGGTATTCCTCAACATATACTTTTTCATTCTCCTTTCTGACAATAACCCATCTCCTCGCTTCAATAAAATCATCCAGCCCCAGTTCAATAATTAATGACTGCCGTTCCCGTTTATATCTCATCAGAGAAGCTAAAACCACCTTCTTCTCATCAATCCCGGCAAGCGTTGCACTTTTCCAGAACTCATTAGAAAGAATTTCGTTTACATGACTAATTTGCTCTTTAACCTGTGAGAGATTAGCGGGGAGCAGTGAAATATCTTCCCGGATGGAATCAATCGTGTTTTTAATATCCCGTTTCTGCAATAGAAGCAGCCCGCACTTTTCCATCTTGTTGGTAAAGAATGCTTCGCTCGTATCTACGCCGGAAACAAATCTCAACAAAGGAGCCACTTTCAATTTCAGAAATTCCAGCTTATTGGGTGTGATGTAATTCCAGAATTCATCATCCCATGCTTCCCTAACTTCTTTAAAAACTTTCTTAACGGAGAAAGATTCAAGCGGGATCAATCCAATGTAATTCCTGATATCAGCTATTATTCGTTTTGCATCCTCACTTTTTTGATCTCCAAGCAGCAGCAACATTTTATTCAACCGGTAGTTGAATATTGTTACAAGAACCGGGATCTGCTTATTAGTATCGTCTTTTCTAATCGTCTCAAAGTTTTCCCAGTAGTCAACTATTAAGAACCTTTCCTTCCTGCCGTTGGGGAGCCAGTCGAAATGACTGCATGCTTCATTGCTTCTGGTGCCTCTTCCTATCATCTGCCAAAACTTAATACCGGAATTCACCGGCTTCATAAATGCCAGATTTACCAATTCCGGTATGTCAACACCCGTATCCAGCATATCAACTGAGATAGCAATCCGCGGAAGACTTTCTTTCTTAAACTTAACAAGAAGCCTCTCGGCTCTCTCCATCCTGGAATCTATTACCTGCACTAACTTCCCTTCATACTGCGGATACATTTCATTAAAAGTTTCGGCTAAACGCATTGCGTGTTTATGAGTAATCGCAAAGACAATCGATTTGCCTGGAAGCTGTCCTGATTTATCAGTTAGCGCATACTCCATGAACTCTTCCCATTGAGCGCGCAGAGTATCTCTATTAGTTACTTTTCTTTCAAGATCGGTCCCCTCATAGTTCAGTTCATCGGGATCGATCCCTTTTTTTCTCAGGATTTCTTTTTCTTCTTCCGACAGATCAATTCCTTTGATCCCTTTTCTCTGGAATCTTGTTTGCGCGGAATAGACATCGTAATCGGCAAGATATCCCTCCTGCACAGCGTCATCATATGGATAGAGAAATGTGGGAGACTTTCCGTTACAATCGAAGAACTGAAAGGTGTCCCTTTCGATCATATCTGCGGGTGTTGCGGTTAATCCAATCTGAATTGCATCGAAATACGCGAGCACATCTGTAAACTTGTTGTAAATCGATCGGTGGCACTCATCCGCAATAACTACATCAAAATCTGCCGGTGTAAATTGATTATAACAAATCTCCAGCGTTTGCAAAGTTGATACAAAAACCCTTGCTTCTGTCGGAATGTCATATGTCCTGATTCTACCACGGGCTTCATTAGGTAGATGCACCTGGAATCCATCAGTCAGCGCCTGTCTAACTAAACTATCGCGGTCCGCCAGGAATAAAATTTTCTGAGCATAGTTGGCACGGAGGAGGGTATCAATCAATGCCATAGCCGTTCTGGTTTTTCCGGTTCCGGTAGCCATTACAAGCAATGCTTTACGCTTCTTTTTTATCTCAATCGTTTCAGAAATTCTTCTTATCGCTTCGGTTTGGTATGATCGATTTACAATAGATTCTTTTATCTGCACCGTATTAAGAGGCAAACGATTTCTTTTAAGATGAAGTAAGCGCTCCAAATTCTGTCTGGAAAAGAATCCGGCGACATGTCTTTCCGATGAATTTTCACTGTCCCAGAAAAAAACATCTTCGCCGTTAGCAAGAAATATGAATGGTCTAAACGATTGTCTGGTCTGAATCTCCGCCGCGTATTCAAGAGCCTGTTCTTTTCCCACCCGCGCATCTTTACTTGTGCGCTTAGCTTCTATAATGGCGAGGACATCTCCATCCTGCCGATATAGACAATAATCCGTAAATCCCGTCACGGCAGTTTTATCATAATTGGTAACCGGAATCTCGAATTTAACCTGTGTCCGGTCATCAAGATTCCACCCCGCCTTAACTAATTGAGGATCAATTAATGAATAGCGTGTTTGTTTTTCGCTGATACCTTTTGTAGAAAAACCCATTGATCACAAAAGTTACTTATATATTGTTAGAATTTAAGTATATATTTCATCAAAAGGCAGTGTAATTTGAACTGAGTAACTTCATCGTACGGTTTCACATTCGGACAAGCGATTGCATTTTTAGTGCTTCAATATACTCGATCTCGCTTGCGGGAATATGAAAGCAACTCCTGCAGATCTCTCCTGTTTGCGAGATTATTTATATCAAACATCTCCCCCAAAATGATCTTCCCCCAAAAAGTAGACAGGTTTTTAAGTTAGTTAAGTTAGTTTTCCTATTCATTCGGCGGCCCCGCCTAAGGCGGGCAAGCTTCACGCCTTTGGCGTGGTAAACTTCTCGTCCCCCTGGATTTTATTTAAAACAAAATACCCGATTAACCCGGGCATTTCAAACTATTAACTCTTAACTCAAAACTCAAAACTATTCACTGCTCTTTTGTGCACTCCGTCTTCACTTCGCCGGACAAGCCAGGGGGACTCCACGCCTGCGGCGTGGTAAACTTCTCGTCCCATCGGGGTCTGTGTTTAAAATAAAAAATCCCGCCGTGGCAGGATAATTTATAATTCCTAATTTTTAATTTATAATTGAATTTGTGCACCCAGGGGGACTCGAACCCCCGACCTGATGATTAAGAGTCATATGCTCTACCAACTGAGCTATGGGTGCGTTGCAAAAATAAATAAAAAAGAATTGGCGGCAAAACTATTAGCGATAAGAATTTACTTAAACCCAAA
>JAKAMT010000272.1 GCA_021812705.1 Bacteroidota bacterium
CAAATTCAGTTCAATAGCCGCAATTTTTGCCGCTTTATTTAGAGAAAAATTCTGCCCCAAATTAAAAACACAGAACCCTGTCTGAATTAATACGTCATAATCACAAAAGAAAACAAAAATCTTATACGGAGCGTAAATGAGACTTTTCTTCAGATTCAATATAATTTTATTGCTGCTGCTGATCTTTACTTCAATTGCCTATTCCCAATCGCCCAAACTATCCTGGGAAATAAATGCGGTAAAAATAGAAAAGCCGCTCGAACTGACGGGGAAGATGGACAATCCCGTTTGGCTTCAATCTTCTCCGGTCGAGTTGAATTATGAAGTCACACCCGGAGAAAATACTCCCGCCCCTCAGAAAACTTTTGTAAGAGTACTATATGATGAAAAAAATATCT
This sequence comes from Bacteroidota bacterium, assembly GCA_021812705.1. Classification (GTDB taxonomy): domain Bacteria; phylum Bacteroidota; class Ignavibacteria; order Ignavibacteriales; family Melioribacteraceae; genus Fen-1258. The sequence goes on from JAKAMT010000272.1 coordinate 399, forward strand.
ACTTCGGATTCCAGTGCTTCGATTCGAATCCCGAACAGATCCGCGCAAATATAAGCGACCGGGATAAAATGTTTCAGGATGATTTTGTTATTATCTGTTTAGATACGTACGGAGATTTCCACCGCTCCTATGAGTTTGCCGTTAATCCGTTCGGAATTCAGGGAGACCTGGGCGCAATTGCGGACGGCGAAGATTCAAGTTTGGATTGGATCTGGTTCGCTAAATCGGATGTTAATAAAAACGGATGGACGGCGGAAGTGGCAGTCCCGTTTTCAAGCCTTACATTCCCGAATAAAGAAGAACAGGAATGGAGATTAAATTTAATCAGAACAATTCCGCGCGCTACCAGAGTGCAGGTAAGCTGGATCCCTTTCGACAGGAATATTCAGGGAATTATGACCCAGGCCGGCTTCTTGCGCGGACTGAAAAATATTAATTCGTCCGGCTCAATTGAATTGCTCCCTTATGCGATGGGACAGAAATCCGGCTCACTTGCAGATACCGATAATCCCGCAAGCGGATTTAATTTTAAGTCCACAGAAACCAGAATTGGCGGAGGAATAAAATATTCTCCTTCACCCGACTTTGCTATCGATGCGGTAATCAATCCCGATTTCAGTCAGATAGAATCTGACGCTGCGCAGATAAGCGTGAATACGACTTTTGCACTTCAGTATAACGAGAAGCGCCCCTTCTTTCTGATCGGACGCGAACTTCTTATGAACTCGATGTATTACTCTAGATCAATAAATGATCCATTGGCAGCCGCCAGAATAAACGGAAAAAGCGGCAAACTTTCTTATCTGTATATGAATGCATTGGACAGAAATACAATTTTTGTCATTCCGGGATTGGAAGGGAGCAGCACGGTCGGATCTAAATTGCAGTCGTTCGTTAATATCGGAAGATTGCGTTATGATTTGGGAGACGAATCGTTTCTCGGCGCTCAATTCATGTCGCGTAATTTCTCCGATGCCCATAATTATGTTTTTGGCGTCGATTGGAACTACAAATTCTGGAATAACTGGTATTTCGCCGGCGAGGGATTTGTATCAAAAACTAAAGAGCTGAATGATACGACTCTACTCGACAACTCAAGAGAATTCGGGCATACCGGAATCGACGCGTCTTTCAACGGAGAAGAATACTGGGGAAACGGAATCCATCTTAATCTGTCGCATTCTTCACGCTCGTACGGTTTCAGCTTCACATTCAATAATTTTTCACCCACATATCAGACTTATAACGGTTTATTCGACAAAACCGGCTACCGCGGATTCTACATGAACCACTCATTCTCAATCTATCCGGTTGATTTTTTTATCGATTATATCTCGTTGGGCGCTCATGGCAATCTTGAATATGATTACTATGGTTCAAACATAGAAAAAGTTCTTCAGCCCTCTTTATTTATCCGTCTTGTGGGGCAGACAAATGTTAATTTCAGTTATCTCTTAGTCAATGATGAAATGTTCCGCGGCAAATGGTTCAATGGAATTAACCGCGGGTCATTCAATGTAAATTCCCGTCCGCTTAACAGCATAAATTTTTCTCTCTACGGTTCGGTAGGAAAATTTATTTACCGCACTTCCAATCCCGAAATGGGAAAAGGGCACAATCTGGGAGCAGATTTAACTGTGCGTCCCACGTCGCAGCTCAACATAACATTCTCGTATGCGCGCGCCCGGCTTTCGAGCTACGAAAGAGGAGATCTTTTTTATGACGGAAATATTTACCGCGCCGTTGCCGTTTATCAATTCACTCCGGAACTGTTCTTCAGAACAATCGTTCAATACGATTCCTTTTCAAAAGCGTATGAGCTTTATCCGCTTGTAAGTTACAAGCTGAATGCGTTTACAACATTCTATGCGGGTGCCACGAGCGATTATCTTAATTACGAAGGCGTTTACGGAATTAAAAATGTGAGTCAGCAGTATTTTATAAAGGTTCAGTACCTGCTGGGAATTTGATCCAATCTTTAATATTAGGAAGAGCCGGTTGAAGAAATTTATTTCTCTCCGGCTTTTTTTATTTTGCTCATGGCTCTCTCTGTTAATGCCGTGATTGTAAGAGAGGGATTAACGCCCGGATTCGCGCTTATCATCGAACCGTCGCATATCATCATATTCTGGTAGCCGAAAACTTTATTGTTTTTATCTATCACTCCGTCATCTATATCTTTGCCCATGACCGCTCCGCCAAGAATGTGAGCGGTAGTG
>JAKAMT010000273.1 GCA_021812705.1 Bacteroidota bacterium
CATATTTGAATTTTATATGTTCCAGAATCTGAATCGTTTCATCCACCGAAGGAGGATCGACCATTACCTTCTGGAATCTGCGGTCCAACGCGCCGTCAGTCTCTATAAATTTGCGGTACTCGTCCAGTGTAGTAGCGCCGATGCATTGAATATCACCACGGGCCAGAGCCGGTTTGAACATGTTAGACGCGTCCAGAGATCCGCTTGCGCCGCCGGCCCCGACTATTGTATGAAGTTCATCGATAAAGAGGATTACATCATCGGCTTTTTCAAGTTCCGTCATTAACGCTTTCATGCGTTCTTCGAACTGTCCTCTGTATTTGGTTCCGGCAACAAGTCCTGCGAGATCGAGTGTGACGACTCTTTTATCCTGCAGAATCCTGGGCACTTTTTTCTGAATAATTTTTAACGCAAGGCCTTCTGCAATTGCAGTCTTGCCCACTCCCGGTTCACCTATTAGAACAGGATTATTTTTCTTTCTGCGGCTCAGAACCTGGGCAACTCTCTCAATCTCTTTTTCGCGCCCGATAACCGGATCAAGTTTATCTTCGATTGCAAGTTTGGTCAGGTCGCGCCCGAAATTATCCAGGACGGGGGTTTTTGTCTTTTCAACTTTCTTGCCTGCTGCGAACTGAGGGGCAGACGAGGCATTCTTAGCAGGATCTTTACTGCTGAGGATATTGTTCAATTCAGCGCGCGCGCTATCATAAGTAAGATTGAATTGATGCAGGATCTGAGTAGCTATATTATCTTCATCTCTCAGCAATGAGAGAAGAATATGTTCCGTACCAATTACATCTGATTTATAGATTTTTGATTCTATCTGTGTAATCTTCAGAACTTTTTCCGCCTGTTTAGTAAGTGGAATATTTCCGATAGTTAATGTACCGCCCGATGTTCTGACTGTATCTTCAATTGATTTTTTCAACTTTACAAGATCTACATCCAGATTGCGAAGAATGCGCACGGCTACGCCCTGTCCCTCGCGTATAATTCCAAGCAATAGATGTTCTGTGCCGATATAGTCATGTCCCAATCTCAGGGCTTCTTCGCGGCTTAATCTTATTACTTCCTGTACACGTTCCGAAAAATTTCCTTCCATAACATTCCTTCCAGTTTTCTGTATATGTAAACAGATTCCTTATTCATTTGGTTTCCAATACAAATATAAAGATTGACAGACCGCATTTCAAGAAACATAAATCAGTATAAAGCGAATGAATAGCGTATTTACGCAATTGTAATAGTCAATTTGAATTGATATTTTGCAATCGGTCATTAAATGGAGAATCAGATGGAAGCTTTGACAGGAATATCTATTCTTGTAATTGTCGTGGCAGTTATTGCGCTCATGCTAATTTTGTATTTTGTTCCGATTGGACTCTGGATTACCGCTTATTTTTCCGGAGTAAAAGTGAATATTTTTAAGGATCTGATAGGAATGCGCCTCAGAAAAGTTTCACCGCAGGTGATTGTGAGAAATCTTATATCCGGTACAAAAGCCGGCATTCAGCTCAACTCTTCTCTGTTGGAAGCACACTTTTTAGCAGGAGGAAACGTTACAAATGTAGTTAACGCTCTCATCTCTGCAAATAAAGCGAATCTTGATCTCGGTTTTTCTAAAGCCGCAGCCATTGATCTTGCAGGAAGAGATGTCCTCGACGCCGTTAAGATGTCAGTAAATCCTAAAGTTATCGAAACACCTTTAGTATCCGGTGTGGCTAAAGACGGCATTCAGCTTAAAGCCATGGCAAGAGTGACCGTTAGAACAAATCTTGAGAGGCTGGTAGGCGGTGCGGGTGAGGCAACAATTCTGGCCAGAGTTGGAGAAGGAATTGTTTCTACAATCGGATCAAGTTTTTCTCATAAGGACGTTCTCGAAAATCCAGATAAAATTTCTAAAGTAGTTTTATCCAAAGGTTTGGATGCCGGAACCGCATATGAAATTCTTTCGATCGACATCGCAGATGTCGATGTGGGTTCGAACATAGGAGCAATACTTCAAACCAATCAGGCGGAAGCGGATCTCAAAGTTGCAAGAGCTAAAGCAGAAGAGAGACGTGCGGCTGCAGTAGCTATGGAACAGGAGATGAACGCTGAAGTTGCGAAGATGCGCGCCAAAGTGGTTGAGGCCGAAGCCGAAATTCCGAGAGCGATTGCAGACGCATTCCACAAAGGGAATTTGGGAGTAATGGATTATTATAACTTGAAAAATATTCAGTCGGATACCGAGATGCGGAATACAATAGCAAAACCGGATGAAAAAAAGAATAAAGACACAAACTAATGGATAATTTTTTTCAGCTTTTAATTTTTCTTTTTATCATCTACACAATTATAAATTCTTTATTTGGTAAAAAGAAACCGCAGAGACCGCCACAAAATATTCCTCAAAGAAGAAGCGGAGGAGACGATTGGACCGCTCCTCCCTCTTCAAAAGATGCGACCACTGATATCCTGCAGGATCTTTTCGGATTTAAAATTCCAAAGACAGGCGGCGATTACGGCGAGGGAGGATCGTACGGAAATTTAGAGAGAGAAACGCAGGGAGCCGAATCTCAATCCTCTTCAGCGCCTGTGATGCCGGATATCGATTACGATAAATTACCCT
>JAKAMT010000274.1 GCA_021812705.1 Bacteroidota bacterium
TTTGGAATCGAACACAACAAAATCGTTCCCGGCGCCGCTCATTTTCGTAAAGTTGTATTGCTTCATTACAGATTCAAATTTACTGCATTAATGACGTGAAAGCAACGAAAATTGAGTATGGCACGGTTTTTATTCCTTAATTATCAATTAAAAATTGTTAAAATGATTATTGGCAGGCCGGTCTGTCGATAAAAATCGCTCGTTTATCTTCGATAATCTAAGGGGAAAGTGGGCAGGAAATTTTAATAATGGATGGATTGAGACAGATGAGCAGGCAGACATATATCTCTTCAAAGATACTTTCTTCCGTAAAATCTTTGCGGATCATACTTATTTATGTATGCGTGAGCGCATTATGGATCTTCTTCGCCAATAATATACTCGGAAAATTTTTGTCCCTGTCGGAATTTGGCACCTGGCTTCAGATTTTAAAGGAATGGATCTACGTCATCATCACTTCCCTCTTCTTATATTTTCTAATCAACCGGTCACTTTTTCTTATTAATCGTGCGAAAGATGAAGCGGAAGCGGCTAACCGCCTGAAGACGGAATTCCTTGCACAAATGTCGCATGAGATACGCACGCCTCTGAGTGTCTCACTCAGTTTTATCGGAAAAATAAAATGGGAACTCGGCGAAAAACTTACTCCGGAACTTCTCAGCGATTTCAGCGTGATTGAAAAAGCCGATCAGCGATTGGTCAAAACAATCGATTCGATACTCGAGATGTCTCAGTTGCAGCTCGGTACTTACTCTTCTTCATTTAAATATTTGGATCTGGTAAAAGACGTATTGAATAAAATTGAGGGGGAGTACACATCATCTGCTGAAAAGAAAAAATTGCTCCTTCATTTCGATTACAAAATAGATAACGCAATAGTATACTGCGACTCCAATTCCATCTCAAAAATTTTCACTTCACTCTTAGATAACGCAATCAATTATACCAATTCAGGAGAGATAAAACTTTCCGTCGAGAGAAACGGCAAAGGAAACGTTCTGGTTTCGGTGGAGGATACAGGGATCGGGATCGCGGAAAATTTTCTCCCCCGTTTGTTTGAACCGTTCAGTCAGGAAGAGCAGGGATTTTTGAGAAGCTATGAAGGGAACGGGCTCGGTTTGGCTTTGACAAAAAAATATTGCGACCTGATAGGCGCTAAAGTGGAAGTCGAATCGGAAAAAGGAAAGGGTTCAAAATTTCTTGTCACTTTCAAAAAATAAGCGCGCTTCAAATTCCATCTCAAGATTCCTCATCTGAATTTTATCTCTTTAATACTCCCTCTGAAGTAAGGATAATCCCCATCCTCCTCATGCCAAAGAGCAGTAACATTTTCAGGAATTTTTATTCCGCCCTGAAATGAATAACTTTCGCAAAGCGCGGACCATCTGATTTTTTTGAGATTATTTCCGTCAGCCGACTGATATCTGTCATCCGTCTCGAACTCCTTAAATTCCCCATTCCCGTTGAAGCGAAAAATTCCGCTTACAGAAAACCCGTTGAAAGTAAGAGACGCTTTTGCGGAAAGTTCATCAATCGGAGTCCATTTTATATATTCCTGAATCGAATAGGCGGGCAGAAAGAGTGCTTCTGCCAATACGGTGCAGAGCGCGGATTCGGCCATCTCTTTTCCTTTTGCATCAACCATCGTAAAAATTTTTAGAATTTTGATGAGCATATTACCCCCGCCATCCTGGCATTTGTCTCTCCCTTCAAAAGGAATTAATCCTCCCAATCTGGTTTTCATATAAACAATTCTGCATGGTTCCAAAACAGAATTGAACTGATAACACTCAATAGGCATCCATTTTTTATTACGGTTCAAACAGAGGGCGGCATTCTTCCACACTATCTCGGCTCTGGTCATTAAAGCCGTATTAACATAACCGCATGAGAGGAAGTACTTTTTAAGCGGTTCCGGAAGGCGGGCAATCTTTTCCAAAGTGAATATCTCTTTTTTCTGTCCCGGATATTTTGAGATCTCTCTTTCAATCTCCTCTTCAAATATTTTTTTGAGCGCTTTCATCAACAATTTAATACGATGAGAACTGAATCAATCAGGCTGACTTAATATTTTCTCCGCCTCTTCCATTGTTGGCACATAACTTAATCTGTACGCTTCAATCGGAAGGGAATAATTTGCGAACTGGATGAGCCCCGTTTTTGAAGTCCCTACAACTCTTATAATTTTGCGCACTTTGTACTTGATTAAAAAGATCATAATCTCCTGCAGAATTTTTCCCGCTTCGTCGTCGCCGTGAATAAATTTCGAAATATCATTGACAAGATCGAAATCCGGTTTCAATTGTTCCACTTCCGCCTGAATCAGGGACTGAGCTTCTCTAGCCGCCTCAAGCGAGATAATTCCGGTTAGTGTAACATACAGTCTGTTTTTTTCGGCATCTTTTTGAACCTTTACCATGCTGCACCCCTTTTTGATAATGATTTTCAACTTGGAATTCAGTTCAATGCCTTCATAAGAGTTGACGGGCACGGGCCCGCCTTGCATGCGGAACAAAGGGATCAAACATAAACCAATGTTGCTACTCGTAAAATACAGGATTTCCCAATTCCTTTAAAGAGAAGTGATTAAAAATATTATGCCCGTCAAAA